>DAITOH010000094.1:0-3917 GCA_036834225.1 Thiobacillaceae bacterium
CTCGTCGCGGCCGGTCATGCTATGCCCCTTAAGCCCTGGTCGCCGTCACGGCGCTGGCCGTAGTCGGCAAAGCGGGCCAGCACCGTGTCCATCTCGGCGTCGCTGAGCAGCACCGGTTGCCCCAGCAGGCTCGCCCGCCAGTATTGGGCGGCGAGTTCCTCGACTACCACGGCCAGGGCCAGGGCGGACTCCGGATCGGCGCCGACCGCGACCTGGCCGTGATTGGCCATCAGGCAGGCGCGGCGGCCTTCCATCGCGGCGAGCACCGCCTCCGACAGGGCCTGGGTGCCGAAGGTGGCGTAGTCCGCGCAGCGGATGTCGCGCCCGCCGGCGGCCGCCACCATGTAGTGGAAGGCGGGGATGGGCCGGCGCAGGCAGGCCAGGCTCACGGCATGGGGGGAGTGGGCATGCACCACGGCGCCGACCTCGGGCCGCGCGCGGTAGAGGTCGCGGTGGATGCGCCACTCGCTGGACGGCTTGAGCGGCCCCTGCCAGCGGCCGTCCATGTCCATCCGCACCATCTGTTCGGGCGTGAGCGTGTCGTTCGCCAGCCCGCTGGGGGTGATGAGGAAGCCCTCTGCCAGCCTCAGGCTCAGATTGCCCTCGCTGCCTCGGTTCAAGCCCAGCTCGACGCTTTTACGCGCTGCATTGGCCAAGGCCGCGGCCGCTAGCGCGTCATGCATGGGCGCGCTCCGGATAGAGGCTGCGCAGACCGCTGGTGCTGGCCGGACAGATCCCCCGTTCGGTGATCAAGCCGGTGATGAGCCGCGCCGGCGTGACGTCGAAGGCGGGGTTGGCGGCCGGGCTCGCCTCGGGGGTGAGGCGCACGCCGAGCACGCGGCCGTCTTCGGCCCGGCCCTGGATGTGGGTGACCTCGGCGGCGGCGCGCGCCTCGATGGGGATGCCGCTGCCGTCGGCGAGCCGCCAGTCCAGGGTCGGCCCCGGCACCGCCACGTAGAAGGGCACGCCGTTGTCCGCCGCCGCCAGGGCCTTGAGATAGGTGCCAATCTTGTTGGCCACATCGCCGTTGGCCGCCACCCGATCGGCGCCGACGATGACGAGGTCCACCTCCCCGCGCTGCATCAGGTGGCCGGCGGCGTTGTCGGCGATGACGGTGTGCGGCACGCCGTGGCTCGCGAGCTCCCAGGCCGTGAGCGCCGCGCCCTGATTGCGCGGCCGGGTCTCGCTGACCCACACGTGCACGGGCAGCCCCGCGTCGAAGGCGGCATACACCGGCGCCAGCGCCGTGCCCCAGTCCACCGTGGCCAGCCAGCCGGCATTGCAGTGGGTCATGACGTTGAGCGTGCCCGCCCGGCGCTGATGCCGGGCACGGATCAGGTCCAGGCCGTGGCGGCCGATGGCCTGGTTGATGGCGACGTCCTCGTCGCAGATCGCCGCCGCCTCGGCCCAGGCCGCATCCCTCCGGTGGCGGGGAGGCAGGGGAAGCAGGTGGGCGGTCATGCGCTCCAGGGCCCAGCGCAGGTTCACCGCCGTGGGCCGGGTGGCGGCGAGCGCCGTGCACGCGGCCTCGATGCGGGCATCGCCGGCCTCTTCGGCTAGGGCGAGCGCCAGCCCGTAGGCGGCGGTGGCGCCGATGAGCGGCGCACCGCGCACGCGCATCACCGCGATGGCCTCGGCCGCGTCGTCCAGGGTGCGGAGGGTGCGAAACGCCAGCGCGTGCGGCAGCCGGGTCTGGTCGATGATCTCCACGCCGCTCAGGTCGGGCAGGGGGCGGATGCTGCGCGTGGGGATGCCGTGGATGTTCATAGAGCAGCAGTTTACAGGCGGCGGAGGCGTCGAGGTTGTGGTGAGCATGATTACACATGTAACTTGCCCCCAGGAAGCATCCGCCTCCCGTAAAATGCCGGTATCCCCCCGCTTGCCATGGACACCCTCTTCGCCTCCCTGCTTAGCCGACTGCTCGCCGACCAGCCCGGCGCCAGCGCGCGGCTCGCAAACCATGCCGGCAAGCGGCTGCGCATCGCGCTGCCACTCGCCCGCATCGATCTGGCCGTCGGTGCGCAGGGACGTCTGGGCCCGGCAGGTGCGGGCGAGGCGTTCGACTGCGAGATACGCATTCCGCCTGAGGTCTTGCTCGCATTGCCCCTCTTAGGCGGCGAGGCGCTCGCCGGCGCGAAGGTGACGGGCGACGGCGTGCTAGCCGGCGATCTTTCGGCCCTGCTCAGGCAGCTAGACTGGGCCGTGGCGCTAGCGCCCTACCTTGGGCCGGCTGCTGCCGCGCGGGCGGATGAGGCCCTGCATGGGGTGGCGCGCTGGCACGGTGAGGCGCGCGCGGCCGTGGCCGGATCCGTGGCTGAATACCTGATCCATGAGGCGCGGCTGCTGGTCGAGGGCGAGGCGGTGCGCGAGTTTGTGCGCGAGGTGGACGAGCTGCGCGAGGCCACAGACCGCCTGGCCGCCCGCATCGCCTTGTTGGAAAAGCCGTCCGGCAAGCCTTAATGCGTCTTTTCCGGCTCCTGCGCATCCTCTGGGTGGCCCAACGCTTCGGCCTGGACGAATTCGTCCTCGGCCACGAGCGGGTGCGTCTTTTGCGCTGGGGGGTGCGCGCGGTCATGTTCTGGCGCCGGCTCGACCGGCCGCGCGGCGAGCGGCTGCGGCTTGCCCTGGAGAGCTTAGGGCCCATCTTCGTCAAGTTCGGCCAGATGCTCTCCACCCGGCGCGACCTCATCCCCGCCGACCTCGCCGACGAGCTGGCGCGGCTGCAGGACCGGGTGCCACCCTTCCCCTCGGACGAGGCCGAGGCGGTGTTAAGACGCGCCTATGGGCGGCCGGCGGCGGAGGTGTTCGCCGAGTTCGAGCGCAAGCCTGTCGCCTCGGCCTCGGTCGCCCAGGTGCACCGCGCCCGGCTCGCTAGCGGCGAGCTCTGCGCGGTAAAGATCCTGCGACCGGGCATTCGCCGCGTCATCGAACATGACCTGGAACTGCTCATGGCCGGCGCCGCGCTCGTCGAGACGCTCTGGTCCGACGGCAAGCGCTTAAAGCCGCGCGAGGTGGTGCGGGAGTTCGCCAAACACCTGGAAGACGAGCTGGACTTGATCCGCGAGGCGGCCAACTGCTCGCAGCTGCGACGCAATTTCGAGTCCTCGCCCCTGCTGGCCGTGCCCGAGGTGTACTGGGACTACTGCACGCCCGAGGTGATGGTGATGCAATGGATGGACGGCATCCCCATCTCGCGCATCGAGGAACTCGAGCGCCGGGGCGTGGACTTGAAGCGCTTAGCCCGCGCCGGCGTGGAGATCTTCTTCACTCAGGTCTTTCGCGATGGCTTCTTCCACGCCGACATGCACCCGGGCAACATCCTGGTCGATGACTCCGGCCGCTATGTAGCCCTGGACTTCGGCATCATGGGCACGCTCAACGATGCCGACAAGAACTACTTAGCGCAGAACTTCCTGGCCTTCTTCCGGCGCGATTACAAGCGCGTGGCCGATACCCACCTGGAGGCCGGCTGGGTGCCGCCGTCCACCCGCGCCGACGAGTTCGAGGCCGCCATCCGCGCCGTGTGCGAGCCGGTGTTCGACCGGCCGTTGAAGGAGATCGCCTTCGGGCGCGTGCTGTTGCGGCTGTTCCAGACCTCGCGCCGCTTCGGCATGGAGATCCAGCCGCAGCTGGTGATGCTGCAGAAGACCCTGATCAACATCGAGGGCCTGGGCCGGGAACTGGACCCCGATCTGGACCTGTGGGCGACCGCCAAGCCCTATCTCGAGCGCTGGATGAGCGAACAGGTGGGCTGGCGCGGCTGGCTTGCGCGTCTTAAGCAGGAGGCACCGCACTGGGGCATGGTCATCCCGCAGCTGCCGCGGCTTACGCACCAGGCCCTGCGCGGCGACCATCTGGCGCGGGTGGAGGCAGGCATAGGGCTGCTGCTCGCCGAGCAGCGCCGGCGCAACCGCTGG
>DAITOH010000094.1:4017-5506 GCA_036834225.1 Thiobacillaceae bacterium
GGCATAACACGCGAAGGACCCACCCATGCTACTCGGCTTCGTCCTGCTCTATCTCGTCGCCTCCATCGGCATCGGCATGTATGCCGCCACGCGCGTGCACAACGCCCGCGACTACATCGCCGCCGGCCGGCAGCTTCCGATCTGGATCGTCACCGCCATGGTCTTCGCCACCTGGTTTGGGGCCGAGACGGTGCTGGGCATCCCCGCCACCTTCCTGGAGGAGGACCTGGGCGGGCTCATCTCCGATCCCTTCGGCGCCAGCCTCTGCCTGGTGCTGTTCGGGCTGTTCTTCGCGCGCAAGCTCTACCGCATGAACCTGCTCACCATCGCCGACTTCTACCGCGAGCGCTATAACCGGCGGGTGGAGATCATCACCGGTATTGCCATCGCCCTGTCTTACCTGGGCTGGGTCTCGGCCCAGATCACGGCCCTAGGGCTGGTGTTCAACGTCCTCTCGGACGGGGTGATCACCCAGGCCCAGGGCATCCTCATCGGTGCGGCCATCGTGCTCTTGTATACCCTCTTCGGCGGCATGTGGTCGGTGGCGCTCACCACCTTCTTCCAGATGATCGTCATTGTCGTCGGACTTTTTTACATCGCCTGGCTGATCAGCGATCAGGCCGGGGGTGTAGCGCCGGTGGTCGAGCATGCCGCCGCCCATGCTAAGTTCGAGTTCTGGCCCGAGTTGAATGCGGTGGCCATGATCGCCTTCATCTCCGGGCTGCTGACCATGGGCTTTGGCTCCATCCCGCAGCAGGACGTGTTCCAGCGCGCCAATTCATCGAAGAACGAGGACGTGGCGGTGTGGGGCACCGTCCTGGGCGGCCTCGCCTATCTCCTGTTCGCCGCCGTGCCGCTGTACATGGCCTATTCCGCCCACCTCATCGACCCGGCCTTAGTCAGCCGCTGGCTGGGCGTGGACGCCCAGAAGATCCTGCCCGAGCTCATCAAGGGCGACTTCCCCCTGGCCGCGCAGGTCATCTTCTACGGCGCGCTGCTGGCGGTGATCATGTCCACCGCCTCCGGCACCCTGCTCGCCCCGTCGGTGACCATCTCTGAGAACGTGTTGAAAGGGCTCATCATCCGGCGGCGGCGCCTCACGGACAAACAGCTCCTCGCCATGACGCGCTGGACGGTGGCCGTCTTCGCCGTGCTGGTGACCCTCTATTCCCTCTGGTCCCTGGAGCGGGAGACCACCATCCACCAGATGGTGGAGAATGCCTACAAGGTCACCCTGGTGCTCGCCTTCGTGCCCCTCACGGCGGGGCTTTACTGGCGGCGGGCCAGCACGCGCGGGGCGTACTTCGCCATCGCCTTCGGGCTTGTCACCTGGCTTAGCCTGGAGTGGCTAGCGCCGGAGGGCGAGGGCCTCATGCCGCCGCAGTTCGCCGGCTTCCTGGCGGCCATCGCCGGCATGCTGCTGGGCTCGCTCACCGGCCGCCACCGGACGGCTGCCGGTTGAGGCTTGTCGGTAATTTTTACATTCCCC
>DAITOH010000095.1:0-2524 GCA_036834225.1 Thiobacillaceae bacterium
TTTGAGGGTACGCGAGCGGATACTCTACTGCGAAAAGGAGCTACTCTCCCTCACGGGCGACGAAGACTGCAACCGGGTAGGACACGTCCGCTAAAGCCTGCGCGCCCCCAGGACAGGGCGCATACCAGAAAACAGCAGGCCTAGACGGCCGTTCATGCAGACCTCGCAAGCTTGCGGCGCATCCGGATGCGCCGCAGTCTGAGATAGGCCGGGATGCGCCAGAGCAAGTGCACTAAGAGATAGCCTGCGACCGCGCTCACGACGGCCAGCAGGGCAAGGCCGATGAACAGTGGCGGCCCCATCGCCAGCAGGTGATCGATGCCGGCCAGCACGCCTGCCCACCAGCCGTCTGCGTTGGCTGAAACCGGCTCGGGGACCTGGGTTGGGGCCGGCGCACCAAGGATCAGCGCCCCGATCTTATAGGCCAGGTAATACCACGGCCCGAAGGTGAAGGGATTGGTGATCAGCGTGCTCGTCACCGCCACCGGCAGGTTGACCCGCAGAAAGATGGCCGATACACCCGCCGCCAGGAACTGCGCCACCGGCAGGATGAAGGCGAAGAAGGCCCCGACCGCCACCGCGGCGGCAACGGAGCGGCGGTTGAACCGCCACAGGTTGGGGTCGTGGATGGCCGGCCCCAGCCAGCGCAGCGACGGGTTGTGGCGGATGCGGTCCGGCTGGGGCAGGTAGCGCTGGATGATCTTCTTGACCATGGCCGCTAAGTGTATCTGATCTAGATCACATTATCGGCATTACACCCCTGGTCATGAAACGCGCGCTTGACCCTGCCCGGCTCGCCCCTGCGCCTCGCCGACCATGTCAGCGTACGGGCTTGCCCCTGAACAGGGCAGCACCGGTCAGCTCCGGCTTGCCCAGCAAGATGCCCGGCAACTCAGGGACTCGCGCCTCGGATTCACCGCCCAGCTGGCGCCGTGTCGCTCGGTGAGGGCCAGTCGGTAGTCGTTCACATCGGTCACCACCACCCGGCGGGCACCGAGGATGCGGCACACGGCGGCACACATCAGACCGATGGGGCCGGCACCGGTGATCAGGATGTCCTCGGTCGCCACCGGAGGGGCAAACACGGCTGCACGGCGTTGCCGAAGGGATCGAGGATGGCCGCGATGACATCGGGGATGTCGTCGTGCATAGGCCAGAGGTTGAAGGCGGGCAGGACCAGGTATTCGGCGAAGGCGCCGTCGCGGCCGCCGCCGATGCCCACCGCCCGGTCGTAGAGGTGGCGCTGGCCGGCGCGGCAGTTGCGGCACAGACCGCAGGTCACGCATCCCTACCCGATCACGCGCTGGCCGATGCGGTAACCTTCGATTTAGCCCAAGCCTGGCCGGCCGCACCCTCAGCGGGGCTTGTGATAGATGCTGTTCACATGCAGATCGAAGGTCCCGGCCCTGCGATCGGCATAGAAGTGTTCGAGGGTGATGCGGATGGTGCGAAAGGCGATGTGCTGCCAGGGGATCTCCGCCTCGCTGAACAGGGCCACCTCCAGACTCTCCTCCCCGGGTTGGAAGTCCAGGTCCTGCAGCCGGGCCCGGTACATGAGATAGACCTGGTTGATGTCGGGCAGGTTGATGAGGCTGTACAGACCCAGCAATTCCACCCGCGCCCCCGCCTCCTCCAGGGTCTCGCGCAGGGCGCATTCGGCCACTGTCTCCCCGTTCTCCATGAAGCCGGCGGGCAGGGTCCACAGGCCATAGCGCGGCTCAATGGCGCGGCGGCAAAGCAGGATCCTGTCCTCCCACTCCGGGATGCACCCGACCACCATCTTGGGGTTCTGGTAGTGAATGGTGCCGCAGCGTTCGCAGACGTGGCGCGGCCGGTTGTCGCCGGCCGGGATCTTGACGGAGAGGGGGGCGCCGCAGTGACTGCAGAAGTTCATGGTTGACGAGTTCGAGAGGATGGGTGACCTTAGCAAAACGCCACACAGCGCGCAAAGACCATGGACCCCTGGTCGCTAAACATCCTCGATCGACTCAAGTCCGCCCGCACCCCTGGGGACAGCGGACCATCCTCGATGATCTCGAGGATCAGTACGAGTCCTTCTCCGGCCTAAGACTGGAGTTGGCCGACCAACTGATTAAGGAGACCCGGCGCAGGCTGTCCGGCTTGCAGTCCTAAACACGTTCACCCCTTGCGCGCGCAGTGCGCTTGCCACCGCCCGGCCTGCGGGCATGCAAGGCAATCCCTCCCGGATCATCGACATGTCTTACGCACTCACACCCGCCGCCGTGTCAACCCTTACAGGGGGGTGGTGCACATCCTCGATCTGGGCGAGGCCATGGCCCACACCGACGACGGTCTGACCTGGCATCTGCGGGCGGAGGATAGCCAGGGGCTCATGCGCCCGGTCGGCGTCTGGGTGGAAGGTGAAGGCGTCAGTGCCGGAACACGCATACCGGGTAAGCTGATCGCGGCCCTGCGGCAACACCCACCTCTGCCTTTCATGCTCGCTAACCGCATGGAAGCGACTAGAGGCATCATGGCGGTAGCGCACACTGCCCGCGCAGGA
>DAITOH010000095.1:2624-5389 GCA_036834225.1 Thiobacillaceae bacterium
CTGGTGCGGGCGTCCTGGAATAACCTACTGGAACAGTCGGTTATTAAGGAATATCATACCTACCTGGCACCTTTCCTCCTGCTGCTGCCTAATCTGAGCGATGCGACACGCAAGTGGCTTAAAGAGGCCGCCTGCCGCAACCTGTCATGCTCGCCCGGATCTATCGGCTCGTTTCGCGCGTGCTAGACAGGGCGCGGCTGAATGCAGCCGGGTTGCGGCTCGTCTAGAGGTCGCCGCTGGGAAGCCGGAGACTCCCATGTTCGATTACTGACCCGTCATGCGCCCATCCCACATCGAAACCATCCTCGACCAAGAATTCCTAAGCTGCGCCCAGGGCATCCACACCCCCGTCATGCTCTGGGGCCCCCCGGGCGTGGGCAAGTCCCAGATCATCGCCGGTATCGCCCGCCGCCATGGGGCGAGGCTGGTGGACATCCGGTTGTCGCAGATGGAACCCACCGACCTGCGCGGCATTCCGTTCAAGACCTCGGATGACCGGGTGAAGTGGTCGGTGCCCGAGATGCTGCCAGACAGGGACAGTGCCGAGCCGGGCATCCTGTTCCTGGACGAGATCAATGCCGCACCGCCTAGCGTCTCTGCCGCCGCCTATCAGCTCATCCTGGACCGCCGCTTAGGCGAGTACGAGATGCCCAAGAACTGGGCCATCTTCGCTGCCGGCAACCGCCAGGGCGACCGCGGGGTGACCTACGCCATGCCGGCGCCGCTGGCCAACCGTTTCACCCACTATCACGTCGAGCCCAACCTGGATGACTGGATCGGCTGGGCGCTAGAGAACGGTATCGACGCGCGCATCATAGGCTTTCTGCGTTTCCGGCCCGACCTGCTCTTCCGCTACGACCCGGCGCACAACCCGGTGGCCTTCCCCAGCCCGCGCTCCTGGGAGTACGCTGACCGTGCCCTGAAGAAATTCGCCAGCCAGCCCCACCTGCTCACCGACGCCCTGCAAGCCTGTGTCGGCGACGACGTCGGCGTAGAGCTCAAGGCCTACATCGACAACATGGAGAACCTGCCGGACATCGACGCCATCCTCACGGGCGCCGAGGCCGGGGTGCCGAAGACGGTGGACCTGCAGTACGGTGTGGCCGCGGCCCTGGTGCGGCGTGCGAAGCAGTTCGCCGGAGATGCCGACAAGCTGTCGAACATCCTCAAATACGCCCGCCGCTTCCCGCAACGGGAGATAGGGGTCATGCTGGTCACCGACCTGCACCGCGCCGTCGGCCAGCCGCTGTTCCGCGTACCCGAGTTCGTGGAGTGGGCCAACAGCGTGGCGGAGCTAATACTCTATGACTTCAAACCCACGGCATGAGGGGGCGGGTGTGCAAGACGATCTCTTTGCCATCGAGACCAAGCTGGCTGCGGCGCGCACGCGGCTGATCCTGGACAAACCCTTCCTGGGGTCCCTAGTGATGCACCTGCCGTTGAAAGCGGCCGACCCCAAGTGGTGCAAGACGACCGCCACCGACGCGCGCTTTTTCTATTACAACCCCGGTTATATCGGACGGCTGACCCTGGAGCAGACCCAGTTCGTCTTAGCACACGAGGCCATGCACTGCGCCCTATCCCACTTCGCGCGCCGCAACCACCGCCAGAAGCACCGCTGGGACGTGGCCTGCGACTACGCGGTGAACATGATCCTGGATGACGAGCGCATGCACGGGCCCGAGGATGCCCTGATGAATGCCGCCTACCGCGGCCTGACGGCGGAGGAGATCTACCCCCTGCTAAACGAGGACCCGCCCGAGAAGACGCAGGACATGCACCTTTTTGACCATGACGCCAGCGATGGCGGCGGCGAGAGCGCGTCCATAAAACAGGACGCCGGACAGGGTCAGGGCTACGAGGACAAGGACCGGCACAGCGAGGGCGGCGGCCGGCCACAGCAGCAGGTAGGCTTCGGCAGCCAGCCGCAGGAGGCGGCTTGCGTGCAGGAGGCGCCGCCGCCACCGCCCATGGACCCCGACAAGCTGGGCGAGCAGTGGAAGAGCCGGCTTGCTGCCGCCGCCCAGGCTGCCCGCCAGGCCGGCAAGATGAGTCAGTCGCTGATGCGCCTCATTGACAACCTGCTGGCGCCGCAACTGCCCTGGCGGGCACTGCTGGCGCGTTACATGATGAATGCCGCGCGCGACGACTACAGTTTCCAGCGCACCTCGCGCCGCGATACGGGCGCGGCGCTAATGCCGCGGCTCTACAGTCAGGGCGTGAACGTCGTGGTGGCCCTGGACACCAGCGGCTCGATCAAGGACGAAGAGCTCCGGGAATTCCTCTCCGAGGTCGATGCGCTCAAGGGCCAGGTGCGCGCCGAGGTCGTCCTGCATGCCTGCGACGACAAGCTGTGTGCGGGCGGCCCCTGGCGCTTCGCCCAGTGGGAGCCTATCACCCTGCCCGAGGGCTTAAGCGGCAAGGGCGGCACCGATTTTCGTCCGGTCTTCGAATGGATCGACCGCGAGCGCCTCAACCCCGACCTGCTGGTCTACTTCACCGACGCTAAGGGACAGTTCCCGGAACGCGAACCCCACTACCCGGTGGTCTGGCTGGTCAAAGGCAAGGCCACCGTGCCCTTCGGGGTGCGCATACAGCTCAACTAGTGCAGTGCTTCAGGATAGCCCATTGGGTCACAGGTCGGGCTTTATCCCGCCTTGTCGGCCTGAAGGCCGACCTACACATCCTTGATCTATCAGGAGCCAAGGTCGCAATAGACTAGCCGGGATAAATTCCAGGAAGAACGAAGCACTGCATGGCCCTCA
>DAITOH010000096.1:0-5380 GCA_036834225.1 Thiobacillaceae bacterium
GTGATCTTCATGGAGCAAAAATGCGGCCCGCACATGGAGCAGAAGCGGGCGACCTTGGCGCTCTCCTTAGGCAGGGTTTCATCGTGGTATTCGCGCGCCTTGTCCGGGTCTAGGCTCAGGTTGAACTGGTCTTCCCAGCGGAACTCGAAGCGCGCTTTCGACAGCGCGTTGTCGCGGATCTGCGCGCCCGGGTGGCCCTTGGCCAGGTCCGCAGCGTGGGCGGCGAGCTTGTAGGCGATGATACCTTCCTTGACGTCGTCCTTGTCCGGCAGGCCCAGGTGTTCCTTTGGCGTGACGTAGCAGAGCATGGCGGTGCCGTACCAGCCGATCATGGCCGCGCCGATGCCCGAGGCGATGTGGTCGTAGCCGGGGGCGATGTCGGTGGTAAGCGGCCCTAAGGTGTAGAACGGGGCTTCATTGCACCACGCAAGCTGCAGGTCCATGTTCTCCTTGATGAGCTGCATGGGCACGTGGCCGGGGCCTTCGATCATCACCTGCACGTCGTGCCGCCAGGCAACCTGCGTCAACTCGCCCAGGGTCTTTAGCTCAGCAAGCTGGGCCTCATCATTGGCGTCGTAGATCGAGCCGGGCCTGAGGCCGTCGCCCAGGCTGAAGGCCACGTCATAGGCCTTCATGATTTCGCAGATCTCCTCGAAGTGGGTGTAGAGGAAGTTCTCCTGGTTGTGGGCCAGGCACCACTTGGCCATGATGGAGCCGCCACGCGAGACGATGCCGGTCATGCGCTCGGCGGTAAGCGGGATGTAGCGCAGCAGCACGCCGGCGTGGATGGTGAAGTAGTCCACCCCCTGCTCGGCCTGTTCGATCAGGGTGTCGCGGAAGATCTCCCAGGTGAGCTCCTCGGCGCGGCCGTCGACCTTCTCCAGGGCCTGGTAGATGGGCACGGTGCCGATGGGCACGGGTGAATTGCGGATGATCCACTCGCGCGTCTCGTGGATATTCTTGCCGGTGGACAGATCCATGACCGTGTCACTGCCCCAGCGGATTGCCCAGATCATCTTGTCTACCTCCTCGGCAATCGAGGAGCCGAGCGCCGAGTTGCCGATGTTGGCGTTGACCTTCACCAGGAAGTTGCGGCCGATGATCATGGGCTCGGTTTCCGGGTGGTTGATGTTGGCCGGGATGATGGCGCGGCCGCGGGCCACCTCGTCGCGTACGAACTCGGGGGTGATCTCCTCCGGGATGGCGGCGCCGAAGGCCTGCCCGCGGTGCTGGCGGCTGAGCAACCTGGCCAGCTTCTCGCCCTGAGGTCCGGACTGACGCAGCGATTCGAGGTATTCCCGGCGGCGCAGGTTTTCGCGGATGGCGACGAACTCCATCTCCGGCGTGATGATGCCGCGACGTGCATAGTGCATCTGCGTGACGTTCATGCCCGGCTTGGCACGGCGCGGTCGCCGTTTCAGGTTGAAACGCAGCTCGGCAAGCTTCGGGTCGGCTGCGCGCGCGCGGCCGTATTCGGACGTGGGGCCGGGCAGCACTTCGGTATCACCGCGCTCCTCGATCCACTTCGCGCGCAGGGCAGGCAGGCCGGCGCGGATGTCGATCTTCACCGCCGGGTCGGTGTAGGGGCCAGAACAGTCGTAGACGTAGATCGGCGGGTTCTTCTCCACGCCGTGGGCGGTGTGGGTGTTAGACTGCCGGATCTCGCGCATGGGCACGCGGATGTCAGGCCGGCTGCCTTGAACATAGACCTTGCGCGAATTCGGCAAGGGGCGAATGGCGGCCTCGTCCACGCGGGCCGGCGCGGCGAGGAATTGGGGGTTGGCGTTCATGGGCGACTCCTACTCTCAAAGTTTGCGTCGGGAGCGGGAGGGCCAAGGCCGTCGCTTCCCTACGCCGGCATGACCCGGATCAGGTTCCAAGGGTATCTCTCACCGGTGCTTAACCGGACCCCTAGCGAATGTCAGTGCCGGCAGCATACACCGATTTATCTCCTTCATGCACATGGGAAAAACCCTACTTCGCCTGGTGCTGTGCGCTATCGGCCGGGTTAGGCCCTGTGCTAAGATCGGCAGAGCTTGCGCGGCTTGACGGAACGGACCATGGATTACGAACTGGCACGCCACAACATGATCGAGCAGCAGATCCGCCCCTGGGAGGTGCTGGATCAGAACGTGCTGGACCTGCTAGCCCGGGTCAAGCGCGAGGATTTCGTACCGCCGGTCTACCGCTCGCTCGCCTTCGTCGACATGGAGATCCCCATCGGCCATGGCGAGGCCATGTGGTTCCCCAAAATCGAGGCGCGGGTGCTGCAGGCACTGGCGCTCAAGCGCACCGAGCGCGTTCTCGAGGTGGGTACCGGCAGCGGTTATCTCACCGCCCTGATGGCCGCCCAGGCCATGCAGGTGGTCAGCGTGGAGATACACCGCGATCTGAAGGAATCGGCCGAGGCCAAGCTCAAGGCGCATGGCTTCGCCAACGTCCAGGTCAAGTCTGGCGACGCGGCGCGCGACTGGGGCGAGGATGGCCGCTTCGACGCCATCGTGCTCACCGGCTCCACCCCCGTGCTGCCCGAGGCGTATCTCGACCGGCTCAATCCGGGCGGACGCCTGTTCGCCGTGGTGGGGGAATCCCCCGTCATGCAGGCCTTGCTCGTCACTTGCGTAAGCCACGATGCGCGTCGCACCGACGTGCTGTTCGAGACCGATTTAAAACCGCTCGTCAACGCCTTGCAACCCGAGCGTTTTGTGTTCTGACCTCCGCCGCGTCATGCAGCACGTCCGCCCCGCGGAACTGAAGGCCTGGCTGGAGGATCCCCAGCGTGAAAAGCCCCTGTTGCTGGATGTGCGCGAACCCTGGGAGTTCGAGCGCTGTCACATCGAGGGCTCGGTTTCCCTGCCCATGAACGGCATCCCGGCACGCCTGCAGGAACTGCCGCAGGACAGGGAGATCGTGGTGATCTGCCACCACGGCGTGCGCAGCTTCCATGTCGCCCGCTTCCTCGACCACAACGGCTTTAGGCGGGTCATCAACCTGACCGGCGGTGTCGATGCCTGGGCCAAGGAGGTCGACCCCACTATGCCCACCTACTGAAGGACGCTGTGCGCCGCATCGCTCTGATCCTTGCCCTGTCGCTGCTGGCACCGCTGGCCGCCGCCGAGAACCTGAGCGACATCTATCGCCTCGCCCTGGCCAACGACCCCGTCTACGCTGCCGCCCGCGAGGCCTACCGGGCCGGTCTGGAGCGCCTACCCCAGGCCCGTGCCACCCTGCTGCCCAGCCTGAATCTGTCGGCATTCGCCCGCAACACCGATACCGACGTCAGCTCCGCGGCCGGCAGCACCTCCTCTCAGCCCTACGGCTTTAGCCTGTCGCTCACGCTGCCGATCTACCGCAAGCAGAATCTGGAAACGCTAGCCCAGGCGAGGCTGCAGGTCACCCTGGCCGAACAGCAGTTGCGCCTTGCGCAGCAGGAGCTTCTGTTACGCACGGCGCAGGCCTATTTCGACGTGCTTCTAGCCGAGGACAACCTGACCGCGGCCCAGGCCCAGAAGCAGGCCTTCGCCGAGCAGCTCGCCCAGGCCCGACGCAGCTTCGAGGCGGGTGTAGCCACCATCGTCGACAGCCACGAGGCGCAGGCCCGCTATGATCTGGCCGTAGCGCAGGAGATCGCGGCCGTCAACGACCTGGAGGTCAAGCGCCGCGCCTTAGAGAAGCTGATCAATCAGACCGCGCCCCGCCTCGCGCCGCTCAAGGACCCGGTCGCCCTGCCCCTGCCCAGCCCGTCCGGCATGGACCCCTGGGTGCAGCAGGCCCAGGAGCAAGGCCTTAGGGTGCTGCTCAGCCAGAGCGCCCAGGAGATCGCCCGTCGCGAGGTTGAACGGCAGCGTGGCGGCCACTATCCCAGCCTGGATCTCACGGCCAACTACAACGACAGCCGCCGTACCAGCACCCTCCCCGGAAGCGGCACCTCGGTGAATCTCAAGAGCGGCACGATCGGACTGGAATTCAACCTGCCCCTCTACCAGGGCGGCGGCACCGCTGCTCGCGTGCGCGAGGCGGTGGCCAATCTGGAACGCACCCGCTACGAGCTCGACAACGCCCGCCGCCAGGCGGCCTTAGACGCGCGTCAGGCCTATCTGGACGTCGTCTCCGGCGCCGCCCGCGCCAAGGCCCTAGAGCAGGCCCTAGTCTCGAACGAGGCCCAGCTTAGGTCGACCAAGCTGGGCCTGGAGGTGGGCGTGCGTACCCGCGTGGACGTGCTCAACGCCGAACAGCAGCGCTACGCCATCCTGCGCGACCTCCACGCCGCGCGCTATCAGGTCCTGCTGGCGGGACTGCGGCTGCGGGCGGCGGCCGGGATACTGAGCGAGGAGGATCTCAAGGGCATCGACGCCCTGCTCAAGAACTGAGCCCCGGCCCGGCGGCCATGAACGGTCAGGAGGGCTTTCTCGCCTGCGGCGCAGGATCGGGCAGCGCCGCCGCCAGCATCCTCATCACCCGTTCGGTTGCCCCCTGGTGTTCGCGGGCAAAGGCCAAACCCGCGGCGGCCATGGCCTGTCGACGTGGCGCATCGGCATACAGGGCCTTGAGTCGTTCGACCAGCTGCCCGACATTCTCCACCCGCAGCGCCGCGCCGCAGGCCACTGCGCGCTCTGCCGCCTCGGCGAAGTTCCAGGTGTGCGGTCCGATGAGCACCGGCACCCCGGCCGCGGCCGCCTCGATGAGGTTCTGGCCGCCGTAAGGCAGCAGGCTGCCGCCCACGTAGGCCACGTCCGAGGCGGCGTAGTAGGCCGCCATCTCGCCCATGCTGTCACCCAGGAAGACGGCCACGCCCGGCGCTACCGCACGACCCTCGCTGCGGCGGGTGAGCGGCAGGCCGCGCGCCTTAACCAGACGCGCCACCGCCTCAAAGCGCTGCGGGTGGCGGGGGACGATGACCAGCAGCAGGTTGGGCAGGTCGAGCGTGGCCACGGCGTCCAGCAGCAGGCCCTCTTCCCCCTCGCGGGTGCTGGCTGCGAGGAAGACGAAGCGTGCGCCGTAGGCGGCGCGCAATTCGGCCGCCCTGCGCTTAATGTCCGCCGGCGGGGGGACATCGAACTTGAGGTTGCCGGCGACGACCGGCGCCTGCGCGCCGAGCCGTTCGAGTCGTTCGGCGTCGGCGGCCGTCTGGGCGGCGACCCCGCGGAAGCGGGCAAGACTTGCTCGCGTGAGCGCTCTAAGACGGGCATAGCCGCGCGCCGAGCGCTCCGACAGACGCGCGTTGACCAGATAGACCGGGACCTTGCGCCGTTCGCACGCGGCGAGCAGGTTAGGCCAGACCTCAGTCTCCAAGATCACCCCCAGGCTGGGGGCGGTCCGGTCCAGAAAGCGACGGACACACCAGGGCAGATCGTAGGGCAGGTAGGCCTGGATCACCTGT
>DAITOH010000097.1:0-5322 GCA_036834225.1 Thiobacillaceae bacterium
CCCGTCCTCACCATTGTGGAAACAACACGTCTGTGAAGCCGAAGTGGCGTAGGTCGCGCATGCGCATGGGATAGAGGATGCCCCAAAGGTGATCGGTCTCGTGCTGCACCACCCTGGCGTGGAAGCCTTGGACCGTGCGGTCGATGGGCTGGCCGAGTGGGTCATGGCCAGTATAGCGGACCGCTTTGTAGCGCGGCACCCGGCCACGCAGGCCCGGCAGGCTCAGGCAGCCCTCCCAGCCCTCATCCATCTCTTCCGACAGGGGGGTGAGCTCCGGGTTGATCAGTACCGTGAAGGGGACGGGCTCCGCCTCGGGGTAGCGCGGGTTGTTGGCCACCTCGAAGATCACCACTTGCAGCGGCACGCCGATCTGCGGTGCGGCGAGCCCTGCGCCATCGAGCGCGCGCATGGTGTCCGTGAGGTCTTGCACCAGGGCATGAAGCTCGGCGGTGTCGAAGGCCGTGACCGGCTCGGCCTGCCGCAGCAGGCGGGCATCGCCCATGCGCAGGACCTCGCGCACCGCCATGCGCTCAGCCCGTCGGCTCGCAGCAGATGCGGGCGAGGTGCACGAGCACGTGCCGGATGCGCTGCGCGGCGCGCGTCAGGTTGGCCTCGATGGCCTCGGCGGTGATGGCCTCGCCGCTGTCGCCGCGGCCGGCGGCCCAGTTCACGCTCACGGCGATGGCGGCGTAACAGAGACCCGCTTCGCGCGCCAGGTAGGCCTCGGGCATGCCGGTCATGCCGACCATGTCGGCGCCGTCGCGCGCCATGCGGTCGATCTCGGCCTTGGTCTCCAGGCGCGGTCCCTGGGTGCAGCCATAGGTGCCGCCGTCGAGATAGTCCTCGCCGGCACGGGCTAAGGCCTGCATGCAGCGCTGGCGCATCTCCTCGCAATAGGGCCAGGTGAAGTCCAGATGCGTGACCGGCTTGCCGTCGTAGTCGGCGAAGGTGTGCTCGCGGCCGTAGGTGTAGTCGATGATCTGGTCGGGCACGGCGAGCTGGCCGGGCCACATCTCGGGATGGATGCCGCCGACCGAGGCGACAGAGACCACGTGCGTCGCCCCCTGGCTTTGCAGGGCCCAGATATTGGCGCGGTAGTTGACGAGATGCGGCGGGATGGTGTGCCCGTAGCCGTGGCGGGCGAGGAAGATGACCGGATGCCCCTCCAGCTCGCCGAAGATGATCGCCCCGGAAGGCTCGCCGTAGGGGGTGCGCACCACCTGCCGGTGGGTGACGGTGAGGCCGGGCAGCTTGGTCAGCCCGGACCCACCAATGATGGCCAGTTTGCTCAAGACTCCTCCTTCAAGGCATATATGCCGGGCAGATTGCGCCACAAGCCGTAGGCATCCATGCCCATGCCGAAGACATAGCGGTTGGGCAGGCGCAAGCCCACGAAATCGGCGCGAATGGGTTTGTCGCGGCCGATGTCCTTGTCGGCCAGGACGGCGATCCTGATCTCCGCCGCTCCCAGCTGCCTGAGCTTCAGGCTGGCGGCCTGGAGGGTGTGGCCCTCGTCGAGGATGTCGTCCAGGAGCAGGATGCTGCGGCCACGGATGTCCTTGCGCGGCAGCACCTCCCAGGCGATCTCGCCCCCGTGCGTGGCGTCCCGATAGCGTGTCGCATGCAGGTAGTCGAATTCCAGCGGGAACTCCAGCCGCGGCAGCAGCTGCCCGGCGAACACCACCGCGCCGCCCATGACGCACAGGGCAACCGGGAAGCGGTCGGCCATGGCGTCATTGATGCGATTGGCCAGGCGGTCGAGGGCGGCCTCCACCTCGCTGCGGCTGTAGAGCAGCTCGCCGCGGTTGAACAGGGCCCAGGCGCGTTCGATATCCACGTCGTACATGCCTTGCTGCGGGGGTCAGACCTCGGCCCTGTCGCGCTGGCGCCGCGCCTCGTACAGGCAGACGCCGGCGGACACCGAGACGTTGAGGCTCTCGACCTGACCGTACATGGGGATGCGCGCTAGCACGTCGCAATGCTCGCGGGTGAGCCGCCGCAGGCCGCTGCCCTCCGCCCCCAGCACCAGGGCGACGGGGCCGGTGAGATCGACGTCGGTCACGCTTTGCGCGCCATCCTGATCTGCGCCCACGATCAGCACGGCCTGGTCTTTGAGCTCGCGCAGGGTACGCGCCAGGTTGGTGACGGGGATGAAAGGCACATTGTCGGCCGCACCGCTCGCCGCCTTGATAGCAGTGGCGTTGAGGCTCGCTGAGCGGTCCTTGGGCGCCACCACCGCATGCGCGCCGAAGGCATCGGCACTGCGCAGACAGGCCCCCAGGTTGTGCGGATCGGTCACCCCGTCCAGGATGAGCAGCAGGGCCGGTTCGGACAGGTCCTCCAGCAACGCGTCCAGGTCGCGGGCGAGCTGGACCGGGTCGGCTAAGGCTACCACGCCCTGGGACTTGCCGTGCGCCATGTCGTTAACGCGTGCCGCTTCGGTGGCGATAAGGCGCACACCCTTCTCCTTCGCCAGCCTGAGGACGTCGCGCGCGCGCTTGTCGCGCCGGGCTTCGTCCAGATAGATGACGTGGATGCTCGCGGGGTGATGCCGCAGCCGGGACAAGACCGCATGAAAGCCATGGATGAAGGTGCGACGGCTCATTTCGCCCTGCCGCGCCCCTTGTTCGAGGTGCTGCTGCCGGCAGGATTGGGTGCCACAGACTTCCCGGCAGCTGGCTGCACAGCTTGCCCTCCCGTCTGCCCGAGCTGGGCCTTTTTACCCCCCTTGCCTGTCTTCGTCTTGACGGGTTCGGCGGCCTGGGGCGTTTCTTTCACCGGCTCGGCAGGCTGTTCCTCGGACAGGACGAAGTCGATCTTGGCCGATTCCAGGTCCACGCGCGCGACGCGGACGCGCACCTTGTCGCCTAAGCGGTAGCGCTGGCCGGTGCGCTCGCCCAGCATCTGGTGGCGGGCGGCGTCGAAGTGGAAATAGTCGCGCCCAAGGTCGGAGACGTGCACCAGCCCCTCGACGAACACCTCGTTGAGCGCCACGAAGATGCCGAAGCTTACCACCGAGCTGATCACGCCGTCGAATTCCTCGCCCAGCTTGTCCTGCATGTAGAAGCACTTGAGCCAGTTGACCACATCGCGCGTGGCCTCGTCGGCACGGCGCTCGGTCATGGAGCAGTGAGCACCGATCTCCTCCCAGTTGCCGGGACTGTACTGGCCGCCCGCGAGGACCGCCTTGATCGCGCGATGCACGAGCAGGTCCGGATAGCGGCGGATAGGCGAGGTGAAGTGAGTATAGGCCTCGTAGGCTAGGCCGAAATGGCCGACGTTCTCCGGGCTATACTGGGCCTGCTGCAGCGAGCGCAGCATCACGGTCTGCAGCAGCTGCTCGTCCGGCCTGCCCTTGATCTTCTTTAGCAGTTCGGCGTAGTCCTTGGCATGGGGATCGTCGCCGCCGGTGAGATAGAGGCCGAATTCGGCCAAGAACTCCTGCAGCGCCTTGAGCTTGACCGGCGTGGGGCCCTCGTGCACCCGGTAGAGGGCGGGGTGCTTCTTCTTTTGCAGGAATTCCGAGGCGCAGACGTTGGCCGCCAGCATGCACTCCTCGATCATCCGGTGGGCGTCGTTGCGTTCATAGGGCACGATCTTCTCGATCTTGCCGCGATCATCGAACAGGATCTTGGTCTCCAAGGTCTCGAAATCGATCGCCCCGCGCGCCCAACGCGCCTTGAGCATGACCTTAAACAGGCTGTACAGATCCTGCAGATGCGCCATCAGCCACGCCTGCTTGCGCGGCGGCTTGGACTTGCCCGACAGCCAATCCCAGACCTGGGTGTAGGTGAGCCTCGCCTTGGAGTGCATCACCGCCGGATAGAAGCGGTACTTCTTGATGTTGCCCGTGGCGGCGATGTCCATCTCGCAGACCATGCACAGCCGGTCCACCTTGGGGTTGAGCGAGCACAGGCCGTTGGAGAGTACTTCCGGCAACATGGGGATCACCCGACGCGGGAAGTACACCGAATTGCCGCGCGCATAGGCTTCGAGGTCTAGCGGCGAGCCCGGCTGCACGTAATGCGACACGTCGGCGATGGCCACCCACAGCCTGTATCCCCTGCCCTGCCGCTGGCAATAGACGGCGTCATCGAAATCGCGTGCATCCTCGCCGTCGATGGTCACCAGGGGCAGTTCGCGCAGGTCCTCACGCCCTTCGAGGTCCTTTTTCACCACACCCTTGGGGTACTTCTCCGCCTGCGCCATGGCCTTGTCAGAGAACTCGTGCGGCAGGTCGTGCTTGCGCAACGCAATTTCGATCTCCATACCCGGGTCGGCATAGTTGCCCAACACCTCGGTGACGCGGCCGGTGGCCGGGGTGTGCTTGGTGGGCTGATCGATGATCTCCACCATCACCACCTGGCCCTGCCTGGCCTTGAGCTCGGCCCCGGGCGGGATGAGGATGTCCTGGTTGATGCGCTTGTTCTCGGCCACCACCCACTGCACGCCCTTCTCGGTGTAATAGCGTCCTACGACCTTGTGATTGGCGCGCGAGAGCACCTCGACGATCTTGGCCTCCTTGCGGCCGCGCCGGTCGACGCCGTGCTCGCGCGCCAAGACCCGATCACCGTGCAGCACGCCGCGCATCTCCTTCTCGGACAGGAACATGTCGCCCGAACCGTCGTCCGGCACGAAGAAACCGAAGCCGTCCGGATGGCCCTCGACCCGCCCGGGCTTGAGCTCGATCTTGTCCGGCAGGCACAGCGCCCCGCGCCGGTTGAACAGCAGCTGGCCGTCGCGCTGCATGGCACGCAGGCGGTTGAGGAAGGGGTCCCACTCATCGTCCTCCAGACCGAGCCGATGCCCGAGTTCGCCCGGGTCCACCGGCTCGCCGGCCTCTTCTAGCAGTTGCAGCAGGAACTCACGGCTCGGCAGGGGCCGGCCGTATTTCTCCCTCTCCCGCGCAAGATGCGGGTCCTGCCAGCGCAGGGCCTCCTGGCCGCGCTTGGTGCGTCTGGCTTTGTTCAATCTGCGGTCTATCTCGTTGACACTCTCAAAGGGGGGTCGCTAGAATGCGCGCTTCTTGCCCAGGTGGCGGAATTGGTAGACGCACTAGGTTCAGGTCCTAGCGGGGGCAACTCCGTGGAGGTTCGAGTCCTCTCCTGGGCACCACGTTGACAAGGCCGGTCCGAGTAGCCACTTATACCGGCCTTTTGTATTCGCCCATACCGGTCGATGCGCATCGACGCGGATTATACGCACTCAGTCGGCTTCATCCGCGTCTTTTTCGGCCTCTTCCCCGCCGTTGTCCGGCACATGATCGAGATCCCGGTCTAGATCACTACGGGTCGGCGGTGCCGGATGTCGCTTCTTGTCGCG
>DAITOH010000098.1:0-5215 GCA_036834225.1 Thiobacillaceae bacterium
CGCATCGTGCGCTTCGATCTCCTTGCCAGAGATGGCGCCGCCCGCCGCGGCTGTTTGCACACGGCCCATGGCCGCATCGACACGCCGGCCTTCATGCCGGTGGGGACCTATGGCGCGGTCAAGGCGGTTACACCCGAGGAGGTCCGCAATCTGGGGGCGCAGGTCGTCCTGGGCAACACCTTCCATCTCTGGCTGCGCCCCGGCCTCGAGGTGATCGCCGCCCATGGCGGTCTGCATGGCTTCATGGGCTGGCAAGGCCCCATCCTCACCGATTCCGGGGGCTTCCAGGTCTGGAGCCTCACCCATTTACGCAAGATCACCGAGGAGGGGGTGCGCTTTGCCTCACCGGTCAATGGTGAGCGACTCATGCTCACCCCGGAGAAGAGCATGGAGATCCAGCGCGTGCTCGATTCGGACATCGTCATGATCCTCGACGAATGCACGCCCTATCCCGCCGACTGGGACACGGTGCGCCGCTCCATGGAACTGTCCCTGCGCTGGGCGGAGCGCTCCAAGAAGGCGCATGGCGACAACCCTAACGCGCTGTTCGGCATCGTCCAGGGCGGCATGTACGAGGACCTGCGCGAGCGCTCGCTTGCGAAGCTCATGGATATTGGCTTCGATGGCTATGCCTTGGGTGGGCTCTCAGTAGGCGAGCCCAAGGCCGACATGCGCCGCATCCTGGAGCACATGTCACCAGTGCTGCCGGAGGACAAGCCGCGCTACGTCATGGGCGTGGGCACGCCGGAGGACATCGTGCATGCGGTCTGCCAGGGCATCGACCTGTTCGATTGCGTGATGCCCACCCGCAACGCGCGCCACGGCGTCCTGTTCACCCGCCACGGCGAGCTGCGCATCAAGAACGCCCGCTATCGCAGCGACACCGGACCCATCGATCCGACCTGCGACTGCTACACCTGTCGTCATTTCAGCCGTGCCTATCTGCATCACCTATTCCGCGCCGGTGAGAGCCTTGCCGGGCGGCTTGGCACCCTGCATAACCTGCGCTATTACCAGGTGTTGATGCAGGAGTTGCGCGAGGCCATCGTCGCGGGTTGCCTGGCGGACTTTGTGGCGGCCTTCCATGCGGCCCGGCGAACGACTTGAGCGCCCGTGCTAAAATCGCGAAATTTATAGCAGGAGTCATCCCATGCTGATTTCGCCCGCCTATGCCGCCCCAGCCGAGCAGCCGGATCCCTTTCTGAGCTTCCTGCCGCTTATCGTCATCTTCGTCGTGTTCTGGTTCCTGATCGTCCGTCCGCAGATGAAACGGGCCAAGGAACAACGCAAGATGCAGGAGTCCCTGCAAAAGGGCGACGAGGTCATCACCGCCGGCGGCCAGCTCGGCCGGGTGGTGGACATCAAGGATCAGTATGTGACGCTGGAGCTCGCCAAGGGCGTGCAGAGTATCTTCCAGCGCGGCGCCATCCAGACCGTCCTGCCCAAAGGCACGATGAAAGATCTGTGAGGTCGAGGCCTGGGGCTTGGGCATCGTCCCCCACGCCAGATTCCGCCTCCCCCTCACCCGCAGCATGAACCGCTACCCGCTCTGGAAATACGTCGTCATCGCCGTCGCGCTGTTGATTGGCCTCATCTACACCCTGCCGAATTTCTACGGCGAGGTGCCGGCGGTGCAGGTCTCGCCGGTGCGCACCACCGAGAAGGTGGACACCGCGCTCTTGCAGCGCGTGGAGACCGCCCTCGCCCAGGCCGGCATCACGACCCGTGGGGTCGCCATAGATGCGCGCAGTATCAAGGCCCGCTTCGCCGATACCGACACCCAGCTTAAGGCCAAGGATGCCCTGCAGCAGGCCCTGGGGCCGGGCTACACGGTGGCGCTCAACCTGCTCTCCGCCTCGCCCGAGTGGCTCACGTCCATCGGCGCGCTGCCCATGTACCTGGGTCTGGATCTGCGCGGCGGGGTACACTTCCTGCTTCAGGTCGACATGCCCAAGGCCTTGGAGAAGGCGGCCGAGCGCTACCAGGGTGACATCCGCACCCTGCTTAGGGAGAAGAAAGTCCGCTATACAGGGCTTGCGCGCGAGAAGGATGTTGTGACCCTGCGCTTTCGCGAGGCGGCCTTGCGCGAGGAGGCGAGGAGGGCAATCGCCGAGGCCTATCCCGAGCTGGAGCTGCGTGAGAGCGCGAACGGCGAGGAATTCCTGCTCGTGGCCACCCTCAACAAGGCCGCCCAGCTTAAGACCCAGGAGAGTGCCCTGCAGCAGAACCTGCTCACCCTGCGTAACCGGGTCAACGAGCTGGGCGTGGCTGAGCCGGTGATCCAGCAGCAGGGGGCAGACCGCGTGGTGGTCCAGCTGCCAGGCGTGCAGGATACCGCCAAGGCCAAGGAGATCCTCGGCCGCACCGCCACCCTGGAGGTGCGCATGGTGGAGGAGGAGGTGATGCAGGACCCGGCCCGGGTGCAGGCGGCGGTGGCCGGCGGCCAGATCCCCTTCGGTGCCGAACTGTATTTCGAACGCAACGGCCAGCCCGTGCTGGTGAAGAAGTCGGTGGTTCTCACCGGCGAGTACATCACCGACGCCCAGGCCGGCTTCGACCAGAACGGCCAGCCCGCCGTGCACATCAACCTGGACGGGCGGGGGGCGCGCATCTTCAAGAACGTCACGCGCGAAAACGTCGGCCGCCGCATGGCCATCCTGCTCATCGAGAAGGGCAAGACCGAGGTGGTCACCGCGCCGGTGATCCGCGAGGAGATCGGCGGCGGTCGCGTGCAGATCACCGGCATGGACTCCGCCGAGGAGTCGCGCGACGTCGCCCTGCTGTTGCGCGCCGGGGCCCTGGCCGCGCCCATGGAGATCGTCGAGGAGCGCACCGTCGGCCCCTCGCTGGGCGCCGACAACATCGCCAAGGGCTTGGACTCCACCCTGATCGGCTTCGCCGCCATCGCCCTGTTCATGATGGTCTACTACCAGCTCTTCGGCTTCATCGCCGTACTGGCCCTGGGCACCAACATGTTCCTGCTCGTGGCCCTGTTGTCCATGCTACAGGCCACGCTCACCCTGCCGGGCATCGCCGGCATCGCGCTCACGCTGGGCATGGCCATCGACGCCAACGTGATCATCGCCGAGCGCATCCGCGAGGAGATCCGCAACGGCATGTCGCCGCAGGCGGCCATCGCCGCCGGCTACGACAAGGCCTGGGACACCATCCTGGACGCCAACATCACCACGCTGATCGCCGGCTTCGCCCTGTTCTGGCTCGGTTCCGGGCCGGTGCGCGGCTTCGCGGTAACACTTTGCCTGGGCATCCTCACCTCCATGTTCAGCGCGGTCATGGTCTCCCGCGCGGCGGTCAACCTCACCTACGGCCGGGCCAAGCGCCTGACCAAGGTCTCGATCTAGGGAACGGACGATGAGCCTCGAACTCTTCCGCTTAAAGCGCGACATCCCCTTCATGCGCTGGGCGCGCAGCACCATCTTCGCCTCCGTCGCCTTCATCCTCGCCTCCATCGGGCTGCTCGCCTTCAAGGGGCTCAACCTGGGCGTAGACTTCACCGGCGGCACGGTCATAGAGATCAGCTACCCGACCGCCGCCGACATCCCTGCCATCCGCGACCACCTGGCCCGACATGGCTATGACGACGCCCAGGTGCAGGCCTTCGGCGCGTCCACCGACGTGCTCATCCGGCTGCCGGTCAAGGCGGGCGTCACCTCGGCCCAATTGTCGGAGAAGGTGATCGTCGTCCTGCGCGCGCAAGAACCCAGGGCCGATCTGCGCCGGGTCGAGTTCGTCGGCCCCCAGGTGGGCAAGGAATTGTTCGAGGACGGCGCGCTCGCCCTGCTCGTGGTCTTCATCGGCATCGCCATCTATCTGGCGCTACGCTTCGAGTGGCGCTTCGCCGTCGGCGCCATCTTCGCCATCGCCCACGACGTGTTCATCGTCCTGGGCGCCTTCTCCCTGTTCCAGTGGGAGTTCTCGCTCACGGTGCTGGCGGCCGTGCTGGCCGTGCTGGGTTACTCGGTCAACGACACCGTGGTGGTGTTCGACCGCATCCGCGAGAACTTCCGCAAGACGCGCCTGACCGATGTCGCCGCCATCATGGACAACGCCACCACGGCCACCCTGTCGCGCACCATCATCACGAGCGGCACCACGCTCATGATGGTGCTCTCCATCCTGTTCCTGGGAGGAGAGGCCCTGCACGGCTTCGCCATGGCACTCGCCATCGGCATCGTCGTGGGCACTTACTCCTCTGTGCTGGTGGCAAGCCCCGTGGTCATGTGGCTGGGCGTGTCGAGGGAAGATTTCATCAAGCCGGTAAAACAGGAGCGCGGGGCGGTGGTCTGAGCGGCAGACAGCCCGGGTTGTCAACGACACAGGAGGTCGAATATGCGTCGCGCGCAAGTCTTCACCTTGCTTTTGATCCTCGTCCTGGGTATGCCAGCGCAGGCCGCCCAGGCCACCTTGGACAAGGTCATCGCCGGTTTCGCCTCGCCGGAGAGCGTGGTGGTGGCCGGTGAGCATGTCTATGTCTCCAACGTGGGCGAGAAACTGGAGCCGTTTGCCAAGGACGGTGACGGTTTCATCTCCAAGCTTGACCGCCAGGGCAATGTGCTCGAGCTCAAGTGGAAGAGCGGGCTTAATGCCCCCAAGGGCATGATCGCTCACAACGGTGTCCTCTACGTCGCGGACATCGACCGGGTGCTAGGCTGGCGCATGAGTGACGGCAAGCAGGTCTTCGAGCTGGACCTAAGCGCCACCGGCGTGCGCTTCCTCAATGCCTTCGCCGCCTACGGCGGCCACCGGCTGCTGCTGTCTGCCACCGACCAGAACAAGGTCTACGTCATCCACACCCGCCATCCCCGCTTCGAGGAACTGCGCTTCGACATCCCGCCGCAGGGGCCGAACGGCCTCGACCTCAGCGGCCAGACCCTGACGGTGGCGGAGTGGGGCACCGACGACCGCCCTAATGGCAGGGTCCGGCAATACCGGCTCGCGGGCAACCAGGCCAGCCAGACCCAGGTTTACGAACTTAACCCACCGGGCCTGTTCGACGGGGTCGTCAGCCTGGGGGGACAGCGCTACGTGCTATCCAACTGGGTCCGCTTCGAGCCGGCAGGGGTGTTGCACTGGCTGGATACGCGCACCGGCCGACAGGTGCTCATCCAGGCCCCAGTCATCGCGGGACCGGCAGACCTGGCCCTCGACGGCCATGTCCTCTGGGTGCCGGCGATGCTGGAAGGCAAGGTCTACC
>DAITOH010000099.1:0-5166 GCA_036834225.1 Thiobacillaceae bacterium
CTAAGACGTCCGATGCGAACGCTGGTCTTAGCGCAGTGTCCTCGCCACCACCCACGCCTCCACACCGGCTGCGCCGGCCCTTCTGACCGCCCTTGCCAGTTCGTCTAGGCTCGTCCCGCTGGTCATCACATCGTCCACCAGGGCGACGCGCAAGCCCTTGTGCCCCGTGTCGCAGTGGAAGGCGCCGCGCAGGTTGCGCCTGCGCTCGGCAAGGTCCAGGCCTACCTGAGCGGGGGTGTCCCGAACCCTTCGGCATAGGTTGATGGCCAGCGGCACATTCAGGCGGACAGAGAGCGCCCGGCCGATCTCCACGGCCTGATTGAAGCCCCGCTCGCCCAGGCGGCGAGGGTGTAGTGGCATGGGCAGGATCAGGTCGGGCAGGATGGCGGTGTCGATCTCGGCGATGAGCAGATCGGCGAGGAAGCCGGCCAGGGCGAGCTCGCCGCCGTATTTTAGGCGTTGCACCAGGACATCCGTCGGATGCGCATAGGCAAAGACCGCCCGGCAGCGGTCGAAGGCCGGCGGTCGTTTGAGGCAGGCGCCGCAGACCTCGCCGAGCGGGGTGGGCATCGCACACAGCGGGCAGCGGGTGGCGGGCAGACGGGGCAAATCGCCAAGACAGGCGGTGCATAGCGGACTACCATGCGCGCGCTTGCCGCACAGCAGACAGGGCTGCGAGAGCGCGCGACCGAAGCCCTGGTGAACAAAACGTAGGCAGTTGTTCAATACGAAAGCCAGCCGATTTGACAAGTATTCTCTCCTTCCGGGATGATCGCTGCCCTCGTCATCATCAACCCTAACATGGCCGTGGCCCATCTCATCACCGCCGCCTGCAAGCGCAGCGCGCGACTGTTCAGTCTGCTCGCCGTGGGCACCACGTTGTTGTCGATCTGCCTGTTCAGCCTGGGCCAGATGATGCCCGACCGGAAGCTAGCCTTCCTGCCCATGGCCATGAGCCTGACGCCGATCATGATTTGGCTGGCTGCCTCCATCTTCGTCTATGCCAGCATCGCCCACTACCCCGCACTACAACCAATGGGCCGGTTATCGCTACTACGGACTGGTCGGCTTCATGACTGTCTTCGCCAATGACTTCGCGCATCTGCCGGTCGGCTGGTGGGTGGTATGGGGGCTACTCTTCCTCGCCTTGGTGCCCTCCCCGTGGGACATCTGGCGGGCGGGTAGAGAGGAGTGGCGCGATCTGCAAGTGGAGGTGAGCGCATGAACGATCCGACCGCGATGCCAGAGGTGGCCAGTGCCTGGACGACGGAGGCCGTCGAGGCCTTATACGCGCTGCCTTTCAACGATCTGATCTACCGTGCGGCGAGCGTGCACCGGCAGCACTTCGATCCGAACCGTGTGCAGCTGTCCACCCTGCTGTCGGTGAAGACCGGAGGGTGTTCCGAAGACTGCGGCTACTGTTCGCAATCGGCCCGCTACGACACCGGGCTAGAACGCGGGCGTCTGCTCGATGTGGCCGAGGTCGTCGAGACCGCGCGTGCCGCCAAGGCGAGCGGTGCCACCCGATTCTGCATGGGCGCAGCCTGGCGCGGGCCCAAGGACCGCGACCTGGACGTCGTGGCGGAGATGGTCCGCCAGGTCAAGGCCTTAGGCCTTGAGACCTGTGTCACCCTAGGTATGCTCAAACCCGGCCAGGCTGAGCGGCTTAAGGCTGCCGGCCTAGACTACTACAACCACAATCTGGACACCGGCTCCGAGTTCTATGGCCAGGTCATCACCACCCACACCCACGCCGACCGGCTGGCCACCTTGGCCCAGGTGCGCCGCGCCGGCATCCGTGTCTGCTGCGGTGGCATCATCGGCATGGGCGAAAGCCGCCGCGTGCGTGCACAGCTGATCGCGGAGCTGGCGAGCCTCGATCCGCCACCCGAGTCGGTGCCGATCAACATGCTCGTGAAGATACCCGGTACCCCCTTAGCTGCGTGCGGGGATCTGGATCCGCTCGAATTCGTGCGCACCGTCGCCGTCGCCCGCATCACCATGCCGACCTCGCATGTGCGTCTGTCAGCCGGCCGGCGTGAGCTAGGCGAGGCGGTGCAGGCGCTGTGCTTCCTCGCTGGCGCCAACGCCATCTTCTATGGCGACCGGCTGCTGACCACCGGCAACCCGGAGGCGGATGCCGACCGCCGCCTGTTCGACAAGCTGGGTCTCAGGCCCGAGCCGGTGCAGGGGCGACGCTGTGCCGGCAGCGACTGAGCTGCCGGGTCTGCTGGCCGGCCTAAAGGCCCGGGGGCTCAAGCGCCGGCGTCGCATCCTCGAGGGCGGACAGGGCGCTCACGTGCGGGTGGACGGCCAGGACTATCTGTCCTTCGCCAGCAACGACTACCTGGGCTTAGCCAACCACCCGGAGCTCACGGTGGCCGCCCAGCTCGCCGCCGCCCGCCATGGGGTGGGCGCGGGGGCCTCCCACCTGCTCACGGGCCACCACGCCCTGCACCATCGGCTGGAAGCGGATTTGGCCGAGTTCGTCGGGCTGCCGGCAGCACTGCTCTTTTCCACCGGCTACATGGCCAACCTGGGGGTCGTCGCCGCCCTGCTGGGGCGCGGGGGCACGGTGTTTGCCGACCGCCTCAATCACGCTTCCCTGGTCGACGCCGCCTTGCTCTCTCGTGCCCGGCATGTGCGTTACCCCCACCTAGACCTCCATGCCCTGGACCGGCGACTGACCGACAGCGACGCGAAGGTCAAGCTCATCGCCACCGACGCCGTGTTCAGCATGGACGGCGATATTGCGCCGCTGCCGGAACTGCTGGATTTGGCCGCACGGCACGGGGCTTGGCTATACGTCGATGATGCCCACGGCTTTGGTGTGCTTGGACGTGAGGGTCGCGGCAGCCTGGAGCACTTCTTTTCGTCCTCCATCCCGTCTTACCCGGCGCTCGTCTACATGGCCACCCTGGGCAAGGCCGCCGGGGTCTCTGGCGCCTTCGTCGCCGGCAGCGCCGAGCTGATCGAATGGCTACTGCACAAGGCGCGCACCTATGTCTACACCACCGCCATGCCGCCCCTGTTGGCGGCGGCCACCTCACGCAGCCTGGAGCTAATCCGCGCCGAGCCCTGGCGCCGTGAGCGGCTAGCCACCCTCATCGCCCAGCTGCAGGCGGGCTTGGCGGGACTGCCCTGGCGGCTGCTGCCCTCGCGAACCCCCATCCAGCCCCTGCTAGTGGGCAGCAATGCCGCGGCCTTAGATCTGGCCCAGGGGCTGCGCGAGCGCGGCATCCTCATCCCGGCCATCCGCCCCCCCACCGTGCCCGAGGGCACGGCACGGCTACGCATCTCGCTCTCGGCCGCCCATAGCGAGGAAGATGTGGCGCGGCTACTTACCGCCTTGCACGAACTGGCCGCGGCATGACCCCCCACCCCTCACCCCCCACCCCTCACTTGGTCTGTCTGCACGGCTGGGGCCTGCATGGGGGCATCTGGTCCGAGCTGGCCGCGAGGTTGCCGGATTGGCGCCTGCTTGCTCCAGATCTGCCTGGATATGGGGCGACGCCGACGGTCAGTCCCTACACCGTCAAGACTCTGGCCGACGCTCTGGCAGCCGTCATGCCCCCGACCTGTGTCGTGCTCGGCTGGTCGCTCGGGGGGATGGTCGCCTTAGCCTGGGCAGCGCGCCGTCCCGAGCAGGTGAGGGCACTCGTCTTAGTCGGCACGACGCCCGTGTTCGTAAACCGGGACGGCTGGACAGAGGGCCTGGCGACCGAGGTGCTGGACAAATTCGCCCGCGACCTCACTCATGACTACCGTGCCACCCTTATGCGCTTCCTCGCCCTGCAGGCGCGTGGTGGCGAGGCCGCGCGGGAAGTGATCGGCCGGCTGCGCTCGCTGGTGTTTAAGCGTGGCGAGCCCCACCCCGAGGTCCTCGCCGCCGGTCTCGAGCTTTTGCGCAGCGTCGACCTCCGGCCGCAGGTGGGGCGGGTGCGTTGCCCAACCCTGGTCGTGCACGGCGGGCATGACACCCTCTGCCCCTGGCAGGCCGGCCGCTGGCTGGCAGAACACCTGCCCCAGGCCCAGCTGGCCCTGCACGAACGCGCCTCGCACGCCCCCTTCCTGTCCCACCCCGAGTGGTTTGATGCCACGCTGGCCGGTTTTCTGAGCCACTTGCATGAACCCGCATCGTCCATGGAGGCGTCAGCTCCGGATGAATCAAGTGGTTGTGGGTCGACCTTCAGGCCGAGGATTAGCGCAACCCCAACCCATGACCGACAGAACCCTTAGGGATGAATAAACAGGCCATCCGCGCCGCCTTCGATCGCGCCGCCGCCGGTTATGACGCCGCCGCCTTGCTGCAGCAGGAGGTGGCCCGGCGGCTGGACGAGCGCCTGGAGGTGATGAAGATCGAGCCTGAGCGCATCCTCGACGCCGGCTGCGGCACGGGCTATGCACTCCCCCTGTTGCGGGCACGCTACCCCAAGGCGCGCCTCATTGCCCTGGACCTGGCCCTAGGGATGCTGCGGCAGGCGCGTGTGCATGCGGGCGCGGCCAGCGGCTGGCGAAGCTGGCTTCCTCGCCTTACCCCTCACCCCTCACCCCTCACCCTCATTTGTGCCGACATCGAGCGCCTGCCCCTCAAGAGGGACAGCGTGGACCTGGTCTGGTCCAACCTCACCTTGCAATGGGTGGGCGACCTGGTGGGCTCATTTCGTGACATCCACCGCAGCATCCGCCCTGGCGGTCTGTTCGCCTTCAGCACCTTCGGCCCGGATACCCTGAAGGAGCTTAAGCAGGCCTTCGCCGGCTTGGACGACTACGGGCATGTCAACCGCTTCATCGACATGCACGACATCGGCGACATGCTGGTCCACGCGGGCTTCGCTCACCCCGTGATGGAGATGGAATACCTCACCCTGACCTATCCCGACTTAAGATCCCTGCTGCGCGAGCTCAAGGCCATCGGCGCCAACACCGTGCTGGAGGGACGCCGGCCCGGCCTCATGGGCAGGCGCCAGTGGCAGCAGCTATGCGAGAGATACGAGCGCCAGCGCCGCGACGGCCGGCTGCCGGCCACCTTCGAGGTCATCTACGGCCACGCCTGGGCCGGCCGCAAGGACAGGCTCGAGGACGGGCGGCAGGTGATCGCATTCGAGATCGGCAGGCGCCAGGGAAAACATAGCTTGTGAGCTTAGGTTCAGTGTCGGCCGTCCC
>DAITOH010000100.1:0-5142 GCA_036834225.1 Thiobacillaceae bacterium
CACCGCGCAACGCAGCGATCCGTACGCGCAGCAGGTTGTGCAGACCTTCCCTAGTATCCTCAATCTGTCCTCCCCGCGATAAAGACCGGGATTTCGCCCGGATCGGGCGCAACATCAAGGGGGCGCCGCTCCCGTTAAGGCGCCTTTATCCTTTGGCTAATCCAGCCCGGTGCCGGCCGGGCATAATCTGACACCGCTGCATGGCGCATGCCTCCCTCCATGGCGGTTATCGAGGACTCCAACAACACGCCTCTAAGACAGCATGCCTTAACCGGACCCCAGGTCCGGTTTTTTTGTGTCTTAGCCCAGATCGAGGCGCTGCCAGATGGTAGCGGTCAGTTCGGCCTGGTTCAGGGTATAGAAGTGCAGCCCGGGTGCCCCACCCGCCAGCAGGCGCTCGCACAGGCCGGTGACCACGTCCAGGCCGAAGGCGCGGATGGAGGCGGCATCGTCGTGATAGGCCTCCAGTTTGTTGGCCAACCAGCGCGGGATCTCCGCGCCGCAGACCGAGGAGAAGCGGGCGAGCTGGGTGTAGTTGGAGATGGGCATGATGCCGGGCACGATGGGTAGTGTGACGCCCAGTGCCTGGCAGTCGTCGACGAAGTTGAAATAGGCGTCGGCGTTAAAGAAATACTGGGTGATGGCGCCATTGGCCCCGGCGTCGACCTTGCGCTTGAAGTTGGCTAGGTCCTCGCGGTAGTTGCGGGCCTGGGGGTGCATCTCCGGGTAGGCCGCGACCTCGATCTCGAACCAGTCTCCGGTCTCCTGACGGATGAAGGCGACTAAGTCGCTGGCGTAGCGGAATTCGCCCGTCTCGGCCATGCCCGAGGGCAGGTCGCCGCGCAGCGCCACGATGTGGCGGATGCCGTGGGCGCGATAGGTCTCCAGGATCTGACGGATGCTCTCGCGCGTCGAGCCGATGCAGGACAGGTGTGGCGCGGCCTGCAGCCCTTCGGCCTGGATCTCCAGGACGGTCTCCAGGGTGCGGTCGCGGGTCGAGCCGCCTGCACCGAAGGTAACCGAGAAGAACCTGGGCTTAAGTTGGGCGAGCTGGCGGCGGGTCTGGCGCAGCTTCTCCACACCCTCTGGGGTCTTGGGCGGGAAGAATTCGATGCTGAAGATGCGTTCGGACATTTCGGGTGCGGGGTGAGGGGTAAGACCGCATTCTAACCGAGCGCCACACCCAGGGCGCCGCCGATCGCCCAGGTCAACAGCCCGGCTGCGCCGCCGATGGCCAGCATGCGCAAGCCCCCGCGCCAGGCCTGCTTGCCGGTGAACAGGCTGATGGCGCTGCCCACGCCGAACAGACTGATGGCCGTGACCAGCACGGTGCCGGCCAGGGCGGTCCCGCCGCTGAGCAGCAGGTAGGGGGCGAGCGGGATGGCCGCACCGATGGCAAAGGCGAGGAAAGAGGACAGGGCAGCGCCCAGGGGGGAGCCGAGTTCTTCGGGGTTGAGGCCCAGTTCCTCGCGCGCCAGGGTGTCCAGCGCGCGGTCCGGGTCACTGATCAGCGTCTGTGCCATGCGCTGCGCCTCTTCGAGCGGCACGCCCTTGGCGGTGTAGATCATGGCCAGCTCGGCGGCCTCCTCGCGCGGATACTGGTCCAGCTCCTCGCGCTCTAGGCCGATCTGGTACTCGAAGAACTCCTTCTGCGCCCGCACCGAGACATATTCCCCCGCCGCCATGGACAAGGCCCCGGCCAGCAGTCCGGCGGCCCCCGACAGCATGATGACCGAGGCCTCGGCGCCGGCCCCGGCCACCCCCAGGATCAGGCTCGCGTTGGAGACCAGGCCGTCGTTGACGCCGAACACCGCCGCGCGCAGATTGCCGCCCTCCGAGACCCGGTGCCGCCGTTCCTTGAAATCGGCGCTCACGGGCATGGCATGCGGGGCAGGGCCGTGGTAGAGGCTCATACCCCGCACCTTCATGGCCGAGAGCAAATGTCTCATGGACGCCACGCCCAGTCGGCGCACGAGTCCGGCGACGATGCGCGTGCGCAGGTCTGGCCGGTAGGCAGGCGGGGGCGCGCTGCCGCCTCTGCGGATCAGGTCCGCCCAAATGGCCGCCTGCGCCTCCGCCGCCTTGGCCAGTTCCAGGAACAGCAGCTGGCGCGGCGTGCCGGATTCAACGTCGGAGACGATGCGGTAGAGATAGGCGGAGCGCATCTCCTCGCGCCAGGCGTCGATCGCATGCATAGGGCCCAGTCTAGCGGACTGTTCACGCCCCATCCAGGGCGGCGACCAACGCGTGCACAAAGGCCTCGTGGTCCCAGCTGCCGGGGTCCAGGGCCAGGCCCAGGCGCACCACCACCAGCGCGCGCGAGGGGATGACCGTCACGTACTGCGCGCCGTGGCCGGCGGCGTGGAAGGCATCTGCAGGCACCAGATGGGGGCGGCCCGGCTCCAGCCTATCGGGGGAGGCACCCGCAGCCAGAAATGGGCGCCGTATTCGCCCTTCGGGTCCGCCGGCGCCGGGCTGCGAGTGTAGGCGACCCAGCCCGCAGGCAGGATGCGCCGCCCCGCCCAGACGCCGCCCTGCAGGTAGAGCAGACCGAAGCGCGCCCAGTCCCGGGCCGTAGCCCAGACATAGGAGGCGAGCTGGGGCGTGCCGGCGGGGTCCGGTTCGATGAGGGCGCTGTCCATGCCCAGGGGTGCAAAGAGTCTGTGTCGGGCGAACCGGGGCTAAGGCTCGGCCGCCGCCTCGGCGATGATACGGGACAGGATGGCGGAGGTGCCGGTGGCATAGGCGAACCGGCGGCCGGGCGGGGCTCAGCAGGTTTTCCCCCAGGGCGTACTTGTGGGCCAGGGCCTTGCGGTCCTGGGCGGAAGGCACCACCCCTGGTACGGGCCCCGGCCCGCGGCGCTTCGTGTGCGGCCAGGGGTAGGGCTTAAGGCGGTGGCGGTCTTGCGGGGTTGCCTAGGCATGCGGACCTCCTAGGGGGTGTTGGTCCTTTATAGTCTTCGGCTAGTAGGTCGGGCTTCAGCCCGACAAGTCGCCCTCAAGGGCGACCTACTTGAGCGATCGTAGCGAGCCGGGTGCGAGCGCAAGGGCGGTATTGCTCGATTTCGAGGCGCATGGCGGGACGATGCAACGACAATCGGGCAAGCCACTCTCCCCTGGCGCAATAGATCAGCCTTAAATCCGAAGCCTCCTAAAGGCCGCGGCGGTACTGGATGGCCTCGGCCACATGGGCGGCGGTGATGTGCGCCGCCCCGGCCAGGTCGGCGATGCTGCGGGCTACCCGCAGCACGCGGTGGAAGGCGCGTGCCGAGAGGTTCAGCCGGGCGATGGCCTGCTTAAGTAGGGCCTCGCCGGCGGCGTCGGGGGCGCAGTGGCGGTCGATCTCCCGGCCCGCGAGGGCGGCATTGGGCTTGCCCTGGCGGGCGAGCTGGCGCTCGCGTGCGGCCGTGACGCGTGCGCGCACGTGTTCCGAGGCTTCCCCGCTCGCGGCCTGCAGCAGATCGGCCTCGGACAGGGCGGGCACCTCGACGTGCAGATCGATGCGGTCCAGTAGCGGCCCCGACAGCCGGCCGCGGTAGCGCGCCACCTGCTCCGGCGTGCAGCGGCACTTGCCGGAGGGGTGGCCTAGCCAGCCGCAGGGGCAGGGGTTCATGGCCGCCACCAGCTGGAAACGGGCGGGGTAGTCGACCTGGCGCGCGGCGCGGGAGATGGTGATGCGCCCGCTCTCCAGGGGCTCGCGCAAGACCTCCAGGGCCCTGCGATCGAACTCGGGCAGTTCGTCCAGGAACAGCACGCCGTTATGCGCGAGGCTGATTTCCCCCGGCCGCGGGTTGCTGCCACCTCCCACCAGCGCCACGCCGGAGGCGGAGTGGTGCGGGGCGCGGTAGGGGCGGCGGCGCCATTGTTCCAGACCGAAGGATCCGGCCAGGGATTGCACTGCGGCCGTCTCGATCGCCTCCGCATCGGTCATGGGCGGCAGGATGCCGGGCAGGCGGGCGGCCAGCATGGATTTTCCGGTACCGGGCGGGCCGCTCATGAGCAGGGAATGCCCGCCCGCGGCGGCGATCTCTAAGGCGCGACGGGCGGCGGCCTGCCCCTTGACGTCGGCCAGGTCGGCATAGTCGGCTGGCGCGTCGGCGTCCTGGGCGGCGGGCGCGGCCAACGGCTCGCGTCCGGTCAGATGCGCGCACACGGCCAGCAGGCTCCCGGCGGAGAGCACGCGTACGTCCCTAAGCAGCGCGGCCTCGCGGGCGCTGGCGGCGGGCAGCACGAAGCAGCGTCCCTCGCGGCGGCAGGCGAGCAGCATGGCGAGCGCGCCGCGGATGGGCCGCAGTTCACCGGTGAGTGCCAGCTCACCGGCAAACTCGTAGCCCTGGAGCGGCTCGAGCGGGAGTTGGCCGGAGGCCGCCAGCACCGCGAGGGCAATGGGCAGGTCGAATCGCCCGCTGTCCTTGGGCAGGTCCGCCGGGGCTAAGTTGACGGTGATGCGCCGCAGGGGGAACTCGAAGCCGGACTGGTTCAGTGCCGCCCGCACCCGGTCGCGCGCCTCCTTGACCTCCGCCTCAGGCAGGCCCACCAGGTTGAAGTGGGGCAGCCCGTTGCCCAGGTGGCATTCCACGGTCACCTGGGGCGCCTCCATGCCGGCCAGTGCGCGGGTGTGAACCACGGCGAGACTCATGTCCGATTACCAGGCTGGTGGCGCCGCGCGCGAGAAATTGGGCGAGCAGTAGGTCGTTTAATGCATCAGGATTCGGGTAGGGCCTCGCTCTTAGGCGGGATTGGCGCCGTTTCGGGTTTGACTTCGGGCGCATGCCCCCCCTCTAGGCGGGCTAGGCGGGCTTCCAGCGCCGTGAGTTTCTCCCGGGTGCGCGCTAGCACCTGGGCCTGAACGTCGAACTCCTCGCGCGTGACCAGATCCAGTTTGGCGAACAACGCGGTCAGGGTGGCTTTCAGGTTCTTCTCCACGTCCCGGGCCGGTCCGGCGGCCAGGACCTCGGAGACCTTGGCGGTGAATTCCTCGACGAGCTTTTGTTTAAGCATGGCGACTCCTTAGGATAGCTACTGGGCAAGTTTAGCCTGGATTGTCCATTCGGACTTCGGCTACGGATAAATCAAGGGATGGCTAAGGAAGGTCTGCACAACCTGCTGCGCGAACGGATCGCTGCGTTGCGCGGTGTTGGC
>DAITOH010000101.1:0-5137 GCA_036834225.1 Thiobacillaceae bacterium
CACCGCGCAACGCAGCGATCCGTTCGCGCAGCAGGTTGTGCAGACCTTCCCTAGTATCCTCAATCTGTCCTCCCCGCGATAAAGACCGGGATTTCGCCCGGATCGGGCGCAACATCAAGGGGGCGCCGCTCCCGTTAAGGCGCCTTTATCCTTTGGCTAATCCAGCCCGGTGCCGGCCGGGCATAATCTGACACCGCTGCATGGCGCATGCCTCCCTCCATGGCGGTTATCGAGGACTCCAACAACACGCCTCTAAGACAGCATGCCTTAACCGGACCCCAGGTCCGGTTTTTTTGTGTCTTAGCCCAGATCGAGGCGCTGCCAGATGGTAGCGGTCAGTTCGGCCTGGTTCAGGGTATAGAAGTGCAGCCCGGGTGCCCCACCCGCCAGCAGGCGCTCGCACAGGCCGGTGACCACGTCCAGGCCGAAGGCGCGGATGGAGGCGGCATCGTCGTGATAGGCCTCCAGTTTGTTGGCCAACCAGCGCGGGATCTCCGCGCCGCAGACCGAGGAGAAGCGGGCGAGCTGGGTGTAGTTGGAGATGGGCATGATGCCGGGCACGATGGGTAGTGTGACGCCCAGTGCCTGGCAGTCGTCGACGAAGTTGAAATAGGCGTCGGCGTTAAAGAAATACTGGGTGATGGCGCCATTGGCCCCGGCGTCGACCTTGCGCTTGAAGTTGGCTAGGTCCTCGCGGTAGTTGCGGGCCTGGGGGTGCATCTCCGGGTAGGCCGCGACCTCGATCTCGAACCAGTCTCCGGTCTCCTGACGGATGAAGGCGACTAAGTCGCTGGCGTAGCGGAATTCGCCCGTCTCGGCCATGCCCGAGGGCAGGTCGCCGCGCAGCGCCACGATGTGGCGGATGCCGTGGGCGCGATAGGTCTCCAGGATCTGACGGATGCTCTCGCGCGTCGAGCCGATGCAGGACAGGTGTGGCGCGGCCTGCAGCCCTTCGGCCTGGATCTCCAGGACGGTCTCCAGGGTGCGGTCGCGGGTCGAGCCGCCTGCACCGAAGGTAACCGAGAAGAACCTGGGCTTAAGTTGGGCGAGCTGGCGGCGGGTCTGGCGCAGCTTCTCCACACCCTCTGGGGTCTTGGGCGGGAAGAATTCGATGCTGAAGATGCGTTCGGACATTTCGGGTGCGGGGTGAGGGGTAAGACCGCATTCTAACCGAGCGCCACACCCAGGGCGCCGCCGATCGCCCAGGTCAACAGCCCGGCTGCGCCGCCGATGGCCAGCATGCGCAAGCCCCCGCGCCAGGCCTGCTTGCCGGTGAACAGGCTGATGGCGCTGCCCACGCCGAACAGACTGATGGCCGTGACCAGCACGGTGCCGGCCAGGGCGGTCCCGCCGCTGAGCAGCAGGTAGGGGGCGAGCGGGATGGCCGCACCGATGGCAAAGGCGAGGAAAGAGGACAGGGCAGCGCCCAGGGGGGAGCCGAGTTCTTCGGGGTTGAGGCCCAGTTCCTCGCGCGCCAGGGTGTCCAGCGCGCGGTCCGGGTCACTGATCAGCGTCTGTGCCATGCGCTGCGCCTCTTCGAGCGGCACGCCCTTGGCGGTGTAGATCATGGCCAGCTCGGCGGCCTCCTCGCGCGGATACTGGTCCAGCTCCTCGCGCTCTAGGCCGATCTGGTACTCGAAGAACTCCTTCTGCGCCCGCACCGAGACATATTCCCCCGCCGCCATGGACAAGGCCCCGGCCAGCAGTCCGGCGGCCCCCGACAGCATGATGACCGAGGCCTCGGCGCCGGCCCCGGCCACCCCCAGGATCAGGCTCGCGTTGGAGACCAGGCCGTCGTTGACGCCGAACACCGCCGCGCGCAGATTGCCGCCCTCCGAGACCCGGTGCCGCCGTTCCTTGAAATCGGCGCTCACGGGCATGGCATGCGGGGCAGGGCCGTGGTAGAGGCTCATACCCCGCACCTTCATGGCCGAGAGCAAATGTCTCATGGACGCCACGCCCAGTCGGCGCACGAGTCCGGCGACGATGCGCGTGCGCAGGTCTGGCCGGTAGGCAGGCGGGGGCGCGCTGCCGCCTCTGCGGATCAGGTCCGCCCAAATGGCCGCCTGCGCCTCCGCCGCCTTGGCCAGTTCCAGGAACAGCAGCTGGCGCGGCGTGCCGGATTCAACGTCGGAGACGATGCGGTAGAGATAGGCGGAGCGCATCTCCTCGCGCCAGGCGTCGATCGCATGCATAGGGCCCAGTCTAGCGGACTGTTCACGCCCCATCCAGGGCGGCGACCAACGCGTGCACAAAGGCCTCGTGGTCCCAGCTGCCGGGGTCCAGGGCCAGGCCCAGGCGCACCACCACCAGCGCGCGCGAGGGGATGACCGTCACGTACTGCGCGCCGTGGCCGGCGGCGTGGAAGGCATCTGCAGGCACCAGATGGGGGCGGCCCGGCTCCAGCCTATCGGGGGAGGCACCCGCAGCCAGAAATGGGCGCCGTATTCGCCCTTCGGGTCCGCCGGCGCCGGGCTGCGAGTGTAGGCGACCCAGCCCGCAGGCAGGATGCGCCGCCCCGCCCAGACGCCGCCCTGCAGGTAGAGCAGACCGAAGCGCGCCCAGTCCCGGGCCGTAGCCCAGACATAGGAGGCGAGCTGGGGCGTGCCGGCGGGGTCCGGTTCGATGAGGGCGCTGTCCATGCCCAGGGGTGCAAAGAGTCTGTGTCGGGCGAACCGGGGCTAAGGCTCGGCCGCCGCCTCGGCGATGATACGGGACAGGATGGCGGAGGTGCCGGTGGCATAGGCGAACCGGCGGCCGGGCGGGGCTCAGCAGGTTTTCCCCCAGGGCGTACTTGTGGGCCAGGGCCTTGCGGTCCTGGGCGGAAGGCACCACCCCTGGTACGGGCCCCGGCCCGCGGCGCTTCGTGTGCGGCCAGGGGTAGGGCTTAAGGCGGTGGCGGTCTTGCGGGGTTGCCTAGGCATGCGGACCTCCTAGGGGGTGTTGGTCCTTTATAGTCTTCGGCTAGTAGGTCGGGCTTCAGCCCGACAAGTCGCCCTCAAGGGCGACCTACTTGAGCGATCGTAGCGAGCCGGGTGCGAGCGCAAGGGCGGTATTGCTCGATTTCGAGGCGCATGGCGGGACGATGCAACGACAATCGGGCAAGCCACTCTCCCCTGGCGCAATAGATCAGCCTTAAATCCGAAGCCTCCTAAAGGCCGCGGCGGTACTGGATGGCCTCGGCCACATGGGCGGCGGTGATGTGCGCCGCCCCGGCCAGGTCGGCGATGCTGCGGGCTACCCGCAGCACGCGGTGGAAGGCGCGTGCCGAGAGGTTCAGCCGGGCGATGGCCTGCTTAAGTAGGGCCTCGCCGGCGGCGTCGGGGGCGCAGTGGCGGTCGATCTCCCGGCCCGCGAGGGCGGCATTGGGCTTGCCCTGGCGGGCGAGCTGGCGCTCGCGTGCGGCCGTGACGCGTGCGCGCACGTGTTCCGAGGCTTCCCCGCTCGCGGCCTGCAGCAGATCGGCCTCGGACAGGGCGGGCACCTCGACGTGCAGATCGATGCGGTCCAGTAGCGGCCCCGACAGCCGGCCGCGGTAGCGCGCCACCTGCTCCGGCGTGCAGCGGCACTTGCCGGAGGGGTGGCCTAGCCAGCCGCAGGGGCAGGGGTTCATGGCCGCCACCAGCTGGAAACGGGCGGGGTAGTCGACCTGGCGCGCGGCGCGGGAGATGGTGATGCGCCCGCTCTCCAGGGGCTCGCGCAAGACCTCCAGGGCCCTGCGATCGAACTCGGGCAGTTCGTCCAGGAACAGCACGCCGTTATGCGCGAGGCTGATTTCCCCCGGCCGCGGGTTGCTGCCACCTCCCACCAGCGCCACGCCGGAGGCGGAGTGGTGCGGGGCGCGGTAGGGGCGGCGGCGCCATTGTTCCAGACCGAAGGATCCGGCCAGGGATTGCACTGCGGCCGTCTCGATCGCCTCCGCATCGGTCATGGGCGGCAGGATGCCGGGCAGGCGGGCGGCCAGCATGGATTTTCCGGTACCGGGCGGGCCGCTCATGAGCAGGGAATGCCCGCCCGCGGCGGCGATCTCTAAGGCGCGACGGGCGGCGGCCTGCCCCTTGACGTCGGCCAGGTCGGCATAGTCGGCTGGCGCGTCGGCGTCCTGGGCGGCGGGCGCGGCCAACGGCTCGCGTCCGGTCAGATGCGCGCACACGGCCAGCAGGCTCCCGGCGGAGAGCACGCGTACGTCCCTAAGCAGCGCGGCCTCGCGGGCGCTGGCGGCGGGCAGCACGAAGCAGCGTCCCTCGCGGCGGCAGGCGAGCAGCATGGCGAGCGCGCCGCGGATGGGCCGCAGTTCACCGGTGAGTGCCAGCTCACCGGCAAACTCGTAGCCCTGGAGCGGCTCGAGCGGGAGTTGGCCGGAGGCCGCCAGCACCGCGAGGGCAATGGGCAGGTCGAATCGCCCGCTGTCCTTGGGCAGGTCCGCCGGGGCTAAGTTGACGGTGATGCGCCGCAGGGGGAACTCGAAGCCGGACTGGTTCAGTGCCGCCCGCACCCGGTCGCGCGCCTCCTTGACCTCCGCCTCAGGCAGGCCCACCAGGTTGAAGTGGGGCAGCCCGTTGCCCAGGTGGCATTCCACGGTCACCTGGGGCGCCTCCATGCCGGCCAGTGCGCGGGTGTGAACCACGGCGAGACTCATGTCCGATTACCAGGCTGGTGGCGCCGCGCGCGAGAAATTGGGCGAGCAGTAGGTCGTTTAATGCATCAGGATTCGGGTAGGGCCTCGCTCTTAGGCGGGATTGGCGCCGTTTCGGGTTTGACTTCGGGCGCATGCCCCCCCTCTAGGCGGGCTAGGCGGGCTTCCAGCGCCGTGAGTTTCTCCCGGGTGCGCGCTAGCACCTGGGCCTGAACGTCGAACTCCTCGCGCGTGACCAGATCCAGTTTGGCGAACAACGCGGTCAGGGTGGCTTTCAGGTTCTTCTCCACGTCCCGGGCCGGTCCGGCGGCCAGGACCTCGGAGACCTTGGCGGTGAATTCCTCGACGAGCTTTTGTTTAAGCATGGCGACTCCTTAGGATAGCTACTGGGCAAGTTTAGCCTGGATTGTCCATTCGGACTTCGGCTACGGATAAATCAAGGGATGGCTAAGGAAGGTCTGCACAACCTGCTGCGCGAACGGATCGCTGCGTTGCGCGGTG
>DAITOH010000102.1:0-5048 GCA_036834225.1 Thiobacillaceae bacterium
GTGCACAGCGAAGTGGAAGGCATCCTGCCCACCGCGCCCGATGCCGGCGGTGGCGGCCGCGACGCCGAGATCACCCAGACCCGCAGCTAAGTCCGCCCTCGACCCATGAGTGCCGATCCGCGCACCCTGGGGTGGCTGACGCGCGCGCTCACGCATGAGATGCGTGCCGTGCAGCAATACCTGGCCCAGAGCGTGCTGGCGCGCCTGTGGGGTGACGAGGCCCTGGCGGAGAAGCTGCGCCACGAGGCCGTCGAGGAGATGGGGCACGCCGAACGCCTGATGGAACGGCTGATCCTACTCGGCGTGGCCCCGTCTGCGGGCAACCTGCCGCCGGCCCGTCTGGGCCGCAGTGTCGAGGCCCTGCTGGCCGCCGACCGCACGCTGGAGGTGGACGCTGTGCGCCTCTACCAGGAGGCGGCCGCCCATGCCCGGCGCATGCGTGATGCCGACAGCGCCGCCCTGCTGGAGTCCATCCTCGCCGACGAACTGACGCATGTGCAGAAACTGGACGGCATGATGCAGGGAGGGCCGGAGCATGCCTGAGGCGCGCACCACCGGACTGCCCGAGGGCTGGGAAGAACGCGGCAAGCCGCCGGCCCTGTTCCGGCGTTTCGAGTTTGCCCGCTATGGGGACACGCGAGTCTTTCTCGATGCCTTAGCCGCGCTTGCCGAGGAGACGGGTCTGCATCCGCAGAACATCAACTTCGGAACGACCTACGTCAACATCACCCTCGAGCCCGCCGAGGGCGGGACCCTGGGCGAGACCGAATACGGCTTCGCCATGCGCATCAGCGCGCTCGCGCAGGCCGGCGGAAAATGACATGGGCACACATGTCACCGCGGTCATCAACCAGAAGGGCGGCGCCGGCAAGACCACGCTGGCCATGAACCTGGCCGCGGGGCTGGCCCGGCGCGGCGAGACCGTGGTCATCGACCTCGACCCGCAGGGCTCCTCGCGGCAGTGGGCGAGCCTCGGTGCTGAGCCGTTTCCGGCGACGGTGAAGCAGATCGCCGGGCGGTGGGACGCCCGTACCCTACACCAGAACTACCGGGCCTACCGCCACATAGTGCTGGACTGTCCGCCGTCGCTGGAGAGCCATGCCACGATGCAGGCCCTGCGCGCCTGCGACGTGGCCCTGATCCCGGTGCTGCCCTCGCCGGTGGACCTCTGGGCCAGCCTGCGGCTGCCACAGGAGATCGCCGAGGCGAAGAAGGTCAACAGCCGGTTGCGCGCCTACCTGGTGCTCAACCAGCTGGAGCCCAAGAGCGCCCTGTCGGCGGCCATGCGCGAGGCCCTGGCGGAGTTCGGACTGCCCGTGCTGCGGGCCTCCATCCGCCGCCGGGCGGCCTACCGGGGCGCGGCGCTGGAGGGATTGTCGGTTTATCAGATGGGCCGGCGGGGCGCTGAGGCGGCCGCCGAAATCGAAGCCATCATTGAAGAGGTGATCGGATCATGACGAATCTCAAGGACAAACTTTCCGCCAACGTGCGCCGGGCCAAGGCCAGCCAGGAACCTGAGCAGACGCCGGCGGCCGCCGAGCCGGCCGCAGCCGACAATCCCGCCCCGACCAAGCCGGCTGCCCAGCCGACCTCTGCCAACCATGTCAAAGAGAGCGGCACGGCGCTGTTCCCCGACCGCATCTGGCCGGACTGATGGCGTACATCGAGGTGATCCATCATGCGTAACGAACCCTTCATGCGTACCTATTCGCCCCGTCAGGAGGCCCTAGCCCGCGCCGCCGCCCAGCGCCAGGCTCAAGCCGCGCAGCGGCCCGCTGCCAACGCGGCTATACCGGAGATCATGGCGCAGTACATGGTCAAGACCGAGCCTTACTACCGGCCGGTGGCCGACGAGGTGGAGCTCTACGAAGCCGCCTATTCGGTGCGCATGCCCATCATGCTCAAGGGACCCACCGGCTGCGGCAAGACCCGCTTCGTCGAATACATGGCCTGGAGACTCGGCAAACCGCTCATCACCGTGGCCTGCAACGAGGACATGACCGCCTCCGACTTAGTCGGCCGCTTCCTGCTCGACGCCAGCGGCACCCGCTGGCAGGACGGTCCGCTCGCCATTGCCGCCCGCTATGGGGCGATCTGCTACCTGGACGAGGTGGTGGAGGCGCGCCAGGACACCACTGTGGTGATCCATCCCTTGACCGATGCCCGGCGCATACTGCCGCTGGAGAGGAAGGGCGAGTTGATCGAGGCCCATCCGGACTTCCAGCTCGTCATTTCCTACAACCCCGGCTACCAGTCGCTGATGAAGGACCTGAAACAGTCCACCAAGCAGCGCTTCGGTGCGCTCGACTTCAACTATCCCGAGCACGACGTCGAGGCGGAGATCGTGGCGCACGAATCGGGGGTGAGCCTGGACATCGCCAAGAACCTGGTGCACATCGGCGAGCGCGCGCGCAACCTCAAGGGCCACGGCCTGGATGAGGGCATCTCCACGCGCATGCTGATCCACGCCGGCTCGCTCATCGCCAAGGGCGTGAACCCCCTGGCGGCCTGCCGCGTGGCCCTGGTGCGCCCCATCACCGACGACCCGGACATGCGCGATGCGCTGGACTCGGCCGTCACGACCTATTTCTGAGTCGGGATACAGGGTACGGGCTCTAGTTAAGTCAGCGCGCCGTTTCGCGGCGCGAAGCTGCTAAAACCTGGAACCTGAAACCCGAAACCTAAATGGCCATCCATCTCGAAGACTACCAGGAGCTCCTGGAGGACCTGCCGGGGGAGTCTCAGGACGTGCTGCGCGCCTCCTGGAACGAGGCGGCGCGCGTCTTTTCCGCCCGCGGTCTGGACAACTACCTCAAGGGCGCGGTGGCCCTGCACAACCTGGGTCGCGGCGAGGAGCTGGTGGTCACCTACATCCAGGCCATGCCCGAGGTGGCGCGCGCCATCGGCGAGGACGTACTGCCGGATGTGGTCAACTTCCTGCTCGCCATGGCCTCCAAGACCTCGGGCCAGGTGCTGACCCTCATCGTCGGAACCGCCCCGCTGGCGGCAGAGCGGCTAGGCGACGAGGACCTGTTCCGCAGCTACCTCAACGTGCTATCCATCATGCTGGCCCAGGCGCCGCGCGGATTGCGGCCCATGCTGGAGAACCTGGACCGGCTGCTCACCCAGCTCACCCTGGGGGGCTTGCGCCGCTGGGTGCAGTGGGGGGCGCAAGCCTACAAGGCGGACTTCGACGGTCAGGTGCGCTATTTCTCGCTGCAAAGCCCGGACGCCTTGTCGGTGCTGCAGCAGGAGCGCAAGGGCACCCTGTTCGTGGACGTGCAGCGCCGGCTCAACATCTACCTACGCGCCATGTGGGGGCGGGACTTCTTCCTGCGCCCGACCGCCGGTGACTACGAAAGCCGCGAGGGGCTTAAGCCCTACATCGAGCGCCACGTCATCTACATCGCCGACGCCTATGACGACTACCGCCCCCTGGGCGAGGCTACGCCGCCGGAAGCGGTGATCCCGGGCCTGGAGATCTACCGTGCCGCGGCCAACCACTGTGCCGCCCACCTCGTCTTCACCCAGGCCCCGCTGTCCATGCAAACGCTCAACCCCACGCAGATGGCCATCATCGAGGCGGTGGAGGATGCCCGTGTGGAGGAGCTGGCCTGCCGCCGGTTTCCGAACATGCGGCCGGCCTGGCTTGCCTTCCATCCGCCCCTGGACACCAATGAGCCCAAGACCGTGGGCGACCTCATCAACCGCTTAGCGCGCGCCCTGCTGGCCCAGGACGACGCCGATCCGCATCCCTGGGTGCGCAAGGGGGTGGAGCTGTTCCGCACCGAGCCCGGTATCGAGAGCAACCAATTCAGCTGGAACATCGGCGTGGAGCTGGCGCACCACCTGGGCCAGATCCCCCTGCCCGAATACACCCCCCGCAGCGACGGGCTGCGCGCCATCTACCGCGACGACAACCGCACCGTCTGGGAGTCGGAGGAATACAGCGAGGCCGAGGCCCTGGAGGCGACCTGGGGCCCCAAGCAGGTGCGCAGGAAGGTCAGCCTCATGGAGATGGTCAACGAGCTCGACTGCGAGTTCGCCGGCGACGATGCCCAGGAGATCTGGGTCCTGCCCACCGAGTTCTGGCTCGACCAGGAGGGGGTGACCATCAATTCCCTCGAAGGCAAGGAGCCGGTGTCCGACCCCGTCCATTACCACGAATGGGACTACCAGATCCAGCTTGAGCGGCCGAGCTGGGTCACCGTGCTGGAGCGGCGGCCCAAGGTGGGCGAACTGGAGCTGATCGAGCGCATCATCGAGGACAACAAGCCGGTGATCTCGCGGCTCAAATTCCTGATCGAATCCATGACCCCCCAGGGCATGCAGCGCATCCGCCGGGTGGAGGACGGCGACGAGCTGGACATCAACGCCGCCGTGCGCGCCATGATCGACATCCGCATGGGGCAACAGCCCGACACCCGCATCATGATGCGCAACAAGCGCAACGTGCGCGATCTCGCCGTCTTGGTCTTGCTGGACATGTCGGAGTCGGCCAACGACAAGGTGCGCGGCCAGGACTACACGGTCATGGACTTAACCCGCGCCGCCACCGTGCTGCTCGCCGATGCCCTGGACCGCATCGGCGACCCCTTCGCCCTGCACGGCTTCTGCTCCGATGGACGGCACGACGTGCACTACTACCGTTTCAAGGACTTCGGCGAGCCCTACAGCGATTTGACCAAGGCGCGGCTCGCCGCCATGCAGGGCAGCTATTCCACGCGCATGGGGGCGGCGCTGCGCCATGCCGGCAGCTTCCTCAAGGCCCAGCCCAAGAACAAGAAGATTCTGTTCATCATCACCGACGGCGAGCCGGCCGACAACGACGTGCGCGACCCGCAATACCTGCGCTTCGATGCCAAGCGCGCCGTGGAGGAATTGCAGCGCGACGGCATCACCACCTACGCCCTGTCGCTCGACCCGCATGCAGACCAGTATGTCTCGCGCATCTTCGGCGCCAAGAACTTCACCGTCCTCGATCACGTGGAACGCCTGCCTGAAAAGCTGCCCATGCTCTACATGGGATTGACGCGATGAAAGGTGGC
>DAITOH010000103.1:0-1470 GCA_036834225.1 Thiobacillaceae bacterium
AGCGCATCGCCCAGTTGCGCCAGGATCCCGAGGATCTGGGCCAGGTGGCGCTGCTAGCGCGGCTTGATCCGATCTCGCCTTCCGGCTGCTCGCTATGTGAACTCCGCCGCCATCGGCCTTGCCACAAGATCGCCCCCCTGGAGCACGCCATGACCGATATCGGGCGGGAGGGGCTGTATCCCGCCCTCGTTAGTGCCCACCACCTGGAGGCTTTGGTGTGGGAACTGACGGACAGCGTGCGCTCGGGGCTATAGACGGGGGCGCGCAACAGAGCGCCATCAGACCCGGGTCGACGCCTCCACTATCAGCCGCTTCATCTCGGCCACAGCCCGTTCCCAACCGACGAACAGCGCCTGGGCGACGATGGCGTGACCGATGTTGAGTTCCGCCACGCCGGGTATGCCGGCAATGGCCTGCACGTTGTGGTAGTGTAGACCGTGCCCGGCGTTGACCTGTAGCCCCAGGGCGAGGCCGGACTGCACGGAACGGCGGATGCGCTCGAGTTCCATATGCGCCTCGGCATCGTTCCTGGCCTCGGCGTAGCGGCCGGTGTGAATCTCCACCACCGGCGCCCCCGCACGGCGTGCGGCCTCGAGCTGGGCATCCTCCGCGTCGATGAACAGGGACACGCGGATGCCTGCCGCGCCCAGTCTGCGGCAGGCCTCGGCGACACGGTCGAAATTAGCGACGACGTCTAGCCCCCCCTCGGTGGTGAGTTCCTGGCGCCGCTCCGGCACCAGACAGACATCCTGCGGCAGCACGTCCAGGGCGATGGCGATCATCTCGTCGGTGACCGCCATCTCCAGGTTCATGCGCGTGGTGAGCAGCCGCCGCAGCATGCGCACGTCCTCGTCCTGGATATGGCGGCGATCCTCGCGCAGGTGCAGGGTGATGCTGTCGGCGCCGGCCGATTCCGCCATCAGGGCGGCCTGCACCGGGCTGGGGTAGGGTGTGCCGCGCGCCTGGCGCAGGGTGGCGACGTGGTCGATGTTGACACCGAGCTTGATCATGGCCTTGGGGTGAGGGGGGACGATACGATGTCTTCGGTCAATGCAGTCTTTCCGGAGCCGGGCGTCCCATGCCTGCCGCCAGGCCCTCGACGAAGGCACGGGCGGTGTCGGTCTTAAGCTGTTCCGACTTCTTCTGCGCATCGCGGATTAGGGCGCGGATCCACACTTCACCGCCCTGGCTACCCAGGGCGTTGCGGTCATCGGCCTCAGCAAAGACCGGATAGACCATGCGCCGGCGCCGGTCACGGTCGAACCAGTAGGCATTCTTCGCGGCGTATTCGTAGCCGAAGGGCAGTAGGGCGGCGCCGAACTTTGGGGCATGCGGATAGCCCTCACGCGCCTCGCCGGCCTTAGCGATGAAGCCGGCCCCTGCCAGACGGCTCACCAGCCGGGCAGTCTCGCGCAGATGCAGGTGGGCGACGTAGAGATAGTGGCTGCGGCGCAGCGTCCAGGCCGCGAC
>DAITOH010000103.1:1570-4937 GCA_036834225.1 Thiobacillaceae bacterium
TCACGGGTAAGCGCACCGGCCGCTCCACGGCGGGCAGGGCGAGCAGCTTGGGGAAAGCCGGGGGGCTTCCGGATTCAGGATTTTGCGCCATGCTGCAAGTATAACGATCCGACCAACCGAGCTGCGATCCTATGCCCATATCCAGCCCAAGGCCCTGTGTCTTCAAAGCCACCGGCTTAACCAAGATCTACCGCATGGGCGAGGTGGAGGTAGCGGCCCTGCGCGGCATCGATCTCGAGCTCTACCAGGGCGAGCTGGTGGTCCTCCTGGGCCCGTCCGGCAGCGGCAAGTCCACCCTGCTCAACATCCTGGGGGGGCTGGATGCCCCCTCCGCCGGCGAGGTCTGGTACCTGGACCACAAGCTCACCGGGGCCAGCGAACAGGAACTCACCCGCTTCCGCCGCGAACACGTGGGCTTCGTGTTCCAGTTCTACAACCTGATCCCTAGCCTCACCGCCCGCGAGAACGTGGCGGCGGTGACCGAGATCTCGGCAAACCCCATGCCGCCGGAGGAGGCCTTGCGGCTGGTCGGCCTGGGCGAACGGCTAAACCACTTCCCGGCCCAGCTCTCGGGCGGCGAGCAGCAGCGCGTGGCCATCGCCCGCGCGATCGCCAAGCGCCCGGCCGTGCTGCTGTGCGATGAACCCACCGGCGCGCTGGACTCGCATACCGGCGTGGTGGTGCTCGAGACCCTGGAGCGGGTCAACCGCGAACTTGGCACGCTCACCGTGCTCATCACCCACAATGCCGGCATCGCCGGGATGGCCGACCGGGTGATCCGGCTGTCCGACGGGCGTATCGCCGAAATCCGCGCCAATCCAGTGAAAACGCCGGCGCACTCGCTCGCCTGGTAGATGCGCGCCCTCGATCTCAAGCTCCTGCGCGACCTCTGGCACATGCGCGGCCAGGCGCTGGCCATCGCCGCGGTGATCATGGGCGGGGTGGCCACGCTGGTGATGTCGCTGTCGACCTACGATTCCCTGGTGCTGACCCGCGACCGCTTCTACGCCGACTATCGCTTCGCGGAGGTCTTCGCCCTGCTCAAGCGCGCACCGGAGTCGGTGGCCGAGCGGCTGCGCGAGATCCCGGGTGTAAAGCGGCTGGAGACACGCGTGCGCGCCGGGGTGAAGCTCGAGGTGGCGGGCTTTGCCGAGCCCGTCACCGGGCTGCTTTTCTCCCTGCCCGACGGCTCGGAGCCCGAACTCAACCGCCTGCACTTAAAACGCGGCCGCCTGCCCAAGCCCTACAGCCCGGATGAGGTCGTGCTCACCGACACCTTCGCCGATGCGCACGGACTTAACCCCGGCGACCATATCGCGGCCATCATCAACGGCCGCTGGAAGCAGCTCACCATAGTCGGGGTCGCGATCTCGCCGGAATACGTCTACCAGATCGCACCGGGCGCCATGTTCCCGGACTTCAAGCGCTATGGCGTGCTGTGGATGAGCCGCCACACCCTGGCCTCGGCCTATGACATGCAGGGGGCCTTCAACAGCGTGACCCTAAGCCTCGCCCCCGGAACCCCTGCACAGGGGGTAATCGATCGGCTCGATGTGCTGCTGGAACGTTACGGCGGCACCGGCGCCTTCGGCAGGGCGGACCAGTTCTCCAACCGCTTCCTGTCAGAGGAACTCAAGCAGCTTAAGACCACCGCGCGCATCTTCCCCGCCATCTTCCTGGGGGTGGCGGCCTTCCTGCTCAATGTGGTGGTAAGCCGGCTAGTCGCCCTGCAACGCGATCAGATCGCCATCCTCAAGGCCTTCGGCTACACGGACTGGGCCATCGGCTGGCACTTCATCAAGCTGGTGGCAATGCTCACCCTGCTCGGCGTGGCCGCCGGCACTGCACTGGGGGCCTGGTTCGGCCAGGGGCTCGCCGCCGTCTATATGGAGACCACCTTCCGCTTTCCCTACCTGGACTACCGTCTGCGCGGCGAGGTGGTCCTAATTGCCCTCGCGGTAAGTATGCTGGCCAGCTTAAGCGGTACCCTCATGGCCGTGGCGCGTGCGGTGCGTCTGCCGCCGGCCGAGGGCATGCGGCCGGAGACGCCGGTGGCCTATCGCGCCACCTTGGTCGAGCGCCTCGGGCTACAGCGCCATCTCGCCCAGCCCTCACGCATGATCCTGCGCCACATCGAGCGCAGGCCGGTGAAGTCCATGCTGACCGTACTGGGCATTGCCTGTGCCTGTGCCCTGATGATGGTGGGCAACTACCAGAAGGGAGCGATCGATTTCATGCTCGACGTGCAGTTTCGCCAGGCGGCACGGGAGGACCTGGCCGTGACCTTCATCGAGCCCACCTCCGGCCGGGCGCTGCACGAGTTAAGATCACTGCCAGGCGTCTACCACGTCGAGGGCTATCGCAACGTCCCCGTCATCCTGCGCTTTAGGCAATACAGTTATCGCACCGCCCTCTATGGCATCGAGCCCGAGGGGGTGCTGCACCGTTCGCTAGACAGTCGTCTCAAGCCGCTGCAGCTCCCCCCCGACGGGGTGGTCCTGACCGATCACCTAGCGCGCGAGATCCTGCGCGTCAAACCCGGCGACACGTTGACCGTGGAGGTGCTGGAGGGCCGGCGCCCGGTGCTAAAGGTGCCGGTGCTGGGGATCACCAAGCAGTACCTGGGGGTGTCGGCCTACATGCGGCGGGATGCCCTCAACGCGCTGATGCGGGAGGGCAGCGTCGTCTCCGGCGCCTATCTTGGGCTCGAACCGGGCACGGAGCCACAGGTCTACGGCGATCTCAATGCACGTCCGCGCGTGCTGGGCATGGTGGCCAACGCCGCCTCCATCGAGAGCTTTTACGCCACCATCGGCGAATTCGTGTTGTTCTACAACATGGTCGCCACCCTGCTGGCAGCCAGCATCGGTTTCGGCGTGGTCTACAACAGCGCCCGCATCGCGCTGTCCGAGCGCAGCCGTGAACTGGCCAGCCTCAGGGTGCTAGGCTTCACCCACGGCGAGATCGCCTACATCCTGCTAGGAGAACTCACCCTGCTTACCCTGCTTGCCATCCCGGTGGGCTTTCTGCTCGGGGTGGCGCTCATCGGCATCCTGGTCCTGGCCTTCAAGGCCGACCTCTACCGGCTGCCGCTGATCCTGGAGCCCGGAAACTACGCCCTTGGCGCCAGTGTCGTGCTCGCCTCCGCCCTGGTGTCGGGCCTCATCATCTGGCGCCGCTTAGGCCGGCTTGACCTGGTGGCGGTGTTGAAGACGCGGGAGTGAGGTAGTGGTGAACGGCGAGCGCTAAAATGAGTCACCTCACCCCTCACCCCGATGTCCCGCGCCCGCCTCACCCTTCTGCTACTTGTCCTGGCCATCGTCGGCGGGCTCGTCTGGGGCTTCATGCCACGTCCGGTGGCCGTGGA
>DAITOH010000104.1:0-4919 GCA_036834225.1 Thiobacillaceae bacterium
GCCATCTACACCCGCCCGCGGGTGGTGGGCATGCTGTTCCTGGGCTTTTCCGCCGGGCTACCGCTGCTGCTGGTGCTAGGCACGCTGTCGTTCTGGCTGCGCGAGGCGGGGGTAGACCGCGCCACCATCGGCTATTTCTCCTGGGTGGGACTCGCCTACGGCTTCAAGTGGGCCTGGTCGCCGCTGGTGGACCGGCTGCCGCTGCCCTGGCTTACCCGCCGCATGGGCCGCCGGCGTAGCTGGTTGCTCGCCTCTCAGGTCACCATCGCGCTCGCCTTGTTAGGGATGGCGCATACCGATCCGACACAGCAGCTTGCGCACTTGGCGTGGTTCGCGCTGGCTGTGGCCTTCGCCTCGGCCACCCAGGACATCGCGCTGGACGCCTACCGCATCGAAGCGGTGGAACTTAAGCTACAGGGGGCCATGGCGGCTACCTACCAGGCCGGCTACCGGCTGGCCATGATCACCGCTGGCGCCGGCGTGTTGTGGATCGCCGCCGCCTTCGATCCCTCCGAGGCGACCTACGAGCATGCCCCCTGGCGCATCGCCTACACGGTGATGGCGGCCTGCATGGGGGTGGGCATCCTCACCACGCTGATCATCCGCGAACCACAAGTCGACCCCGAGCGCGCCGGGCTGCTGCGCAAGACCCTGGCGCGCGAGATGCAGGCCCGCGCCTGGCTCGCCAGCCATGGCTTCACCGGTGCCTGGCTTACGCTGACAGCCTGGGTGCACGGCGCGGTGCTCTCGCCCTTTGTCGATTTCGTTCGCCGTTACCGCTGGCAGGCCCTGCTCGTGCTGGCACTGATCGCCACCTACCGTATCTCCGACGTGGTGATGGGCATCATGGCCAACCCGTTCTATGTGGACATGGGCTACACTAAGGACGAGGTGGCCACCGTGGCCAAGGTCTACGGCGTGATCATGACCATCGTCGGTGCCGCGCTGGGGGGCCTGCTTACCGCGCGCTGGGGGGTGATGAAGACCCTGTTCCTGGGCGCACTGCTCTCCGCTGCCACCAACCTGCTCTTCGTCTGGCTTGCGGGTCGCGGGCACGACGTCTCCGGGCTCGTCTTCGTCGTCTCGGCCGACAACCTCTCCGCCGGCATCGCCTCCTCGGCCTTCGTGGCCTACCTCTCCAGCCTCACCAACGTCGCCTACTCGGCCACCCAGTACGCCCTGTTAAGCTCAGTGATGCTGCTACTGCCGAAGTTCATCGCCGGCTTCTCGGGCGTGGTGGTGGACGCGCGCGGCTACGAGTTCTTCTTCACCGGCACGGCCTTAATCGGCCTGCCGGTGCTGCTACTAGTCTGGCTGGCGGCGCGGGCGCAACGCGCGGCCGCTGAAAAGACGCTGTCATGATCGCCGGTTAGCATCGGGCGACGCACCGTCCACCCACCGCGCGATGTCCCTGCCAGTACGCCGCATCACCGAACACCTCATCCCGGCCCTGGAGGCCCTGCGCCGGCATGCCCTCAGTCTGGAGCGGGTCTATGCACGCGAGATCGAGGCCATACACCCCCTGCACCAGGACAGTGCGCGCAACCTGCTGCACTACCTCGCCCTGCGTCAGAGCGACCTCCGCGACCTGCAGCGCGAGCTGGGGCTGCTCGGGCTCTCGCGCCTCGGCCGCGCCGAGGCGCACACCCTGTCCAGCCTGGATGCCGTGCTGGCGGCGCTCTACGCCATGGCCGGCCGCAAGCCGCCGCGCCGTCAAAGACGCCATGGCCAGGTCGGCATCGCCACCGGTGCCCTGCACCTCAACGACCATGCCCGGGCCCTGCTGGGTCAGCCCGCTGGGCGACGCGCCACGCGCATCATGGTCACCATGCCATCCGAAGCGGCGCGCGAGCCGGCGCTGCTCACCGCCCTGCTCAATGCCGGCATGGACGTGATGCGCATCAACTGCGCCCATGACGACGCCGACGCGTGGCTCGCCATGATCCGCCATCTGCGCGCCGCCGAGGCCGCGACCGGGCGCAGCTGCCGTGTCTATGCAGACTTGGCGGGTCCCAAGTTGCGCACGGGCGACATCCGCCCGGTGGGGCGGCTGGTCGATTTCAAGCCCAGACGCGACGTCTGGGGCCGGGTTAAGCAGCCTGCCCGTGTCCTCCTGATCCCGCGCGGACGCGCTCAGGCCCGGGGCGGTGACGACATCGATGCCGTATTGCCGCTGGAACCGGAGCTGCTGGCCCAGGCGCAGCCGGGCGACCGCCTGGAGCTGGAGGACAACCGTGGCGGCCGACGGCGCTTAAATCTCGTCGAGCGCCGGGGTGAGGCGCTGCTGGCCCATGCCGAACACCACGTCTATCTCAACGACGGGGCCGGCTGCATACTCTTCCGCGGCGACGAGCAGCTCGCGGCCGGACGTGTCGGACCGCTGCCGGAACGCGTGCTGCCGCTCACGCTGAAGGTAGGCGACCGACTGCTGCTCACCACGGAGGATCGCCCCGGCGAACACGCCCGCATCGATGCCCAAGGCCGGGTGGAGCGGCCGGCCAGCATCCCCTGCACGCTGGCGGCGGTATTCGACGCGGCCGCCCCCGGCCAGCGCGTCTGGTTCGACGATGGCCGCATCGGCGGGCGTATCCTGGCCGTGAGCAGACACGAGATCACCGTGGAGATCACCCACGCGGCGCCGGACGGCAGCCGGCTCAGACCGGAAAAGGGCATCAACCTGCCGGATACCCGCATGGACATCCCGGCCCTGACCGCCAAGGACCTGGAAGACCTGCGCGCCCTGGCCGGCCAGGTGGACATCGTCGGACTGTCTTTCGTGCGCGGGCCCGAGGACGTACACGCCCTGCAGGCGGCCCTGCGTGCCCTGGGCGCCAGCGGCGTCGGCACGGTGCTCAAGATCGAGACCCTGCAGGCCTTCGAGAACCTGGCCCTGATCCTGCTCGCCGCCCTGGCCATCCCGCCAGTGGGGCTGATGGTGGCACGCGGCGACCTGGCGGTGGAGGTGGGTTTCGAGCGGCTGGCCGAGGTGCAGGAGGAGATCCTCTGGCTCGCGGAGGCGGCCCATGTGCCCGTGATCTGGGCCACCCAGGTGCTGGAGGGCATGGCCAAGCGCGGGCTGCCCTCGCGGGCCGAGGTCTCGGACGCCGCCTTCGGCGTGCGCGCCGAATGCGTGATGCTGAACAAGGGGCCCTACATCGTCGAGACCGTGGCCTTCCTCGCCGATCTGCTCGGGCGCATGGGCGAGCATCGCTGCAAAAGCCGGCCGATGCTGCGCCGGCTGGCGGTGTCGCAAATCAAGTACGAGCGGCAAAACGGGGGCTGAGGTTGGCGCCCTCAATGCACCTGTTTCGGTGCCAGCCGCGCCTCGATCTCGTCGCCCACAGCCTCCCCCCTCGCCTGATGCAGGGCGATGAGCTCGTGCGCAGTGTGGCCCCAGCGATCCAGGCCCTCGCGGGCGACCTGCCGCAAGACGGCGAGATCACCCGTATCCGACCAGCGCCGGTAGGCCTCCATGAGCTCGGGGTAGAGCTTACGCCGCATGCCGACGAAATTGGCGAAGAAGAAGTGCAGCGTGGCCGGTTCGTCCCGCTCGATCAGCCCGGGCAGGGTGGACAGGCAGTCGGCATAGAGATCGCGCACCGCGCGGGCGATGATCTCGGCGCGACCGCGCATGACACTCAGCAGCAAGGCGGACCAGGCCTCACCCAGGTCGGCCTCTGCGCGCGCCTCACCCAGTTCGTGCAGGATGACGGCCTCGGTCTCACTGGCGGTCATGGCGGCAAGGGCCACCTCGGGTGAGCGCTCGAAAGGGTAGTGGGCCACCGCGCGCGCCATGGCCTCGTTGCGCTTGGGGTTGAAGCGCCACTCCTCGTAGCGCTCCCAAAGCCAGTGCTTCAGCGCCTCGGTGCGCACGAACACGGTGCCGTCTAGCATCATGCCCGGCGGCGCGTCGAGGTCGCGGGCATACTCGCAGCCGGAGACGTGCACCCGGTGGCCATGCCGGGTCTCCGTGCGCATAAGCTGGCCGAGGAAGAAATGCGGCTTGCACTGCCGCCCGTAGCCACCGGAATAGACTAGGCCCTGCGGGATCAGCTCGGCGTTCGCCCGGCTAACCTCGAAAGGATCCACCTCGCCTAAGGGCAGGGGCAGAGGCGTGTAGGGGTCGGTCTCGATCTGCTCCCACATCGCGCTGCGGGCGTTGATCCAATCCCCCACCTCGCTCCTGGGTATGTGGGCGCTTAAGGGGATGTCGTGCTCCCAGCGGTAGAGCTCGCGCATCTTGAGCAGAAAGGTGCACAGGGTAAGATCTCCGGCATACTTGGCGTCGGAGATGTCGCAGTTGCGCTGCACCGCACTGATCAGGGCGCCCAGGTCCAGGGGTTCGCCGTTAAGGGCGCGGGGCCGGATGCTCGGGGTGCCGGGGTCCATCATGGCTGCCTCCGCTAAAATATCCGAGTAAATCACTCGGATTATAGGCCCCCTTGACTGTTGGAGGATAGGCGTATGCGTTACTGGCTCATGAAATCCGAACCCTCGGAGTACGGCATCGACGACCTGGCGCGGGACGGTTCCGTGCCCTGGTTCGGAGTGCGCAACTACCAGGCGCGTAATTTCATGCGCGACCAGATGCGCGTGGGCGACGGGGTGTTGTTCTACCACTCCTCCTGCCCGGAGCCGGGCATCGCGGGGCTCGCCGAGGTGGCCACGCCCGCCTACCCGGACGCGACCCAGTTCGACCCCCAGAGCAAGTATTACGATCCCAAGGCCACCCCGGACAACCCGCGCTGGTTCCATGTCGACGTGCGGTTCAGACAGAAGACCCGGCTGATGCCGCTGGCGGAGATGCGCGCCTACCCGGAGCTGGCTCACATGCGCGTCCTGGCCAGAGGCAACCGCCTGTCCATCACACCGGTCGACGCGGACGAATGGCGGTTCATCCTGGAGCGGCTTGGCGTGGC
>DAITOH010000105.1:0-4885 GCA_036834225.1 Thiobacillaceae bacterium
GCGGTGGCCCATGCCGTGCCTTCAGTCGCGCTCGTATGATCGTTCACAGCCACTTGATGCAATGCTCGCTCAATCATGGTTGGCCAGCCGCGTAGCCCGTCATGGGCCGCGCTTGCCCTCTAGACAGGCGAGATAGGCTGCCCCGTCTGGCGGCCGGTCGTAACGCTGGGCCTGCCAGATCATCTCCACCAGGCAGTCCATCACCGCATGCTGGGCGGCATGTTCGTCCCCCAGCCTATAAAGCAGGGTCTGGTAGCGTGCGACGATCCCGACGGGCTGGTCGATCGAGAGCTGCTCGCTGATGGACAGGTGCAGGCCCAGATGCAAAAAGGGGTTGGTCTGCCCCAGCTCCGGTGGCCATTCGCGCGCGAGGCTACCCTCCTCGTCCTCCAGCAGGCTGTGGTACTCGGGGTGGCGCAGGATGTGTTCCACGGCCAGGGCCTCCAGCGGCTCCAGAGGCTGTTTGTGGCGGTATCGATGCCAGGCCCCGATGAAGAAGCGGCGGGCCTGGTCGCGGCTAGGCTGGAACATGGTCGTGGAACAGTGCTAGGACGGTACTGTACTGCAGCAGTCGGTTCGCGCCGTCGACGTGGGCGATCTCGCCGTTGCCGTAGAAGCCAATTAGCGGGGTGTCAGGATGGTAGCGTGTAAACTGCAGGATGTCGCGATCCTCACCGTCGTAGAAGTAGGGCCCCCTGCCCGTGCAGTTGAACATCAGGGCGAAGCGGGGTTCGTCCAGGGTGTCGGCGCTCAGACCTTCGAGCAGATTGCGCATCTCGAATTCGGCGGCCTGCGGCAGACGCATGGCCCAGAATATCCTGCTGCCCACAGGGATCTGTGCGGCGACGGTGATGGAGCGCTCATGCGCGTTCGAGGCCAGGACGGGCAGCAGGTGGTAGCGGCCCTCTTCCAGAGCATTCATGGGCAGGCCATAGGTCACGCCCAGCATGAGCAGGTGCAGGGGCAGACGAGCCGGATTGCGCGTGCCCAGCGGCAGTTGGTGCACCAGATTGGACAGGGCCGGCTCGCCCTCCACGGCCAGGATGTCGTGACCGCTCACCGCAGTCAGGGTGGCGGGCGCGTTGAGGGGACGCACACCGTGTGAGATGCCGATGCGCACACGGGCGCCGGTGATGGAAAGCTCGCAGCGGCCGCTCGCCTGGTCCCGACCGGCCTGCCAGACCCTGTAGGGACCCTGGCCGGTCGCATCGCCTGAAACCCCGCCATAGCGCTCACCGCCAGCCGAAAGCCAGTTCCAGTCCAAGGCGTTCGGGGCGGACAGGGTGAGCACCGGTTCGCCAAGTTGCGGCGGTTGCAGGCGCAACCCACCCCCCAGCACCATGGCAGCGGCGGCCGGGCTGTCTAGCACCCAGTCCTCTTCGGTGAACAGGCCCGTGGCGGTGCAGCCGGCGATCTGCAGGCAGTTGGCGGCCCTTGCCGCGGCCCGGATCGCCGGGTCCGGATCACGGGCGAAGTCGGCGGACAGATAGAGCAGGACCGCATTGGGATGGGTCAGTCCGGCCTTGTCCAAAGCGATGCGCACGGCATCCGCCGCCAGTTCCGGCCTGGCGTTGGAGGCCTTGACCAGGGCGGTGGCGACACTCATGCGGAGTGAGGAGGGGTAAGGCGTGAGGAGAGAGAAGGGAGGGGAGCTTGCTGCCGGGGCCTGTGCCTCCATTCGCAGAGGTCTAGCAGCATGCAGTTGGCGCAGTCCGGCTTGCGCGCCTTGCAGACATAGCGGCCGTGCAGGATCAGCCAGTGATGGGCGTCGTGACGGTACTCGGGCGGGGTGTGGCGCATCAGGCCGCGTTCCACCGCCAGCACGGTCTTGCCGCGCGCCAGCCCCGTTCGATTGGCCACGCGGAAGATGTGGGTGTCTACAGCGATGGTCGGTTGCCCGAAGGCGGTGTTGAGCACGACGTTGGCGGTTTTGCGGCCCACGCCCGGCAGGGCCTCGAGCGCGGCCCGATCGGCGGGGACCTCGCCGCCGTGGCGCTCGATGAGCAGGCGGGAGAGTTCGATGATGTGTTTGGCCTTGGTCTGGTATAGGCCGATGCTACGGATGTATTCCCGCAACCCACTCTCGCCTAAGGCCAGCATGGCCTCGGGTGTGCCTGCCACCTGGAACAGCTTGGCCGTGGCCTGGTTGACGCTCTTGTCGGTCGCTTGGGCGGAGAGCACCACCGCCACCAGCAGTTGGTAGGGGGTCTCGTAGTGTAGCTCGGTGGTGGGGTGCGGGTTGGCGGCCTTGAGCCGTTCGAACAGGGCACGGCGTTTGGCGGCGTTCATGATAGCTCGACGGTAGCTGCGGCGCGTGATATGGGGATCATGTCTGCACGACTGGCGCTGCCGGCAGGGCCTTAGGGGCGCGCATGCCCTCGAGCCAGTTCTTGAGGGCGATGAGTAGTCCCAGCCCCAGGAAGGCCCCGGGCGGCAGGATGGCCAGGAGAAAGCCCTGATAGTCGGGCAGCACGGTCACCGTCCACTCCCGAGCGGCCGGTCCTAAGGCCAGGTCCAGGCCGGAGAACAGGGTGCCCTTGCCGGCCACCTCGCGCATCGCCCCCAGGACCACCAGCACCAGGGTCAGGCCCAGCCCCATGACGACCGCATCCAGGATCGAATGGAGTGTGTCACGCTTGGAGGCGAAGGTCTCCACCCGCGCCAGCACGATGCAGTTGGTGGTGATGAGCGGGATAAAGACCCCCAGCACCAGATAGAGCGGGTGCACGTAGGCGTTCATCAGCAGCTGCACCACCGTGACCAGGGCGGCGATGATGAGCACGAAGGTGGGAATGCGGATCTCGTGCGGGATGAAGTTGCGCACCAGGGAGACCGAGCCGCTCGCCACGGCCATGACCAGGGTGGTGGCGAGCCCCAGCGAGAGGCTGTTGACCACCGTGTTGCTGATGGCCAGCAGGGGACACAGGCCCAGCAGCTGGACGATACCGGGGTTCTGTTTCCACAGCCCGTTGTAGATGATTTCACGCGTTTCGGCCGAGATCATGTGCCTGCCTCCTCCTTCCTGTCCGTTCCGGAATGCCGGGGTGCCGCCGGCGGTGGCGACAGCAGTCGTGCCCGGTTCGCCTCGAAATAGTGCAGGGACCGTTGCACCGCCTTGATCACCGCCCGCGGCGTGATGGTGGCGCCAGCCATGTAATCGAATTTCCCGCCGTCCTTGCGCACCTTCCACAGGTGCTCGGGCGGATCCCTCAGGCTGCGCCCGTTAAAGCCGTGGATCCAGCGGCTCTTGGTAGCCTCGATGTAATCGCCCAGACCGGGTGTCTCCTTGTGTGCGCTCACACGCACGCCGACGATGCGGCCGTCGGCGCCGATACCCACCAGCAGCCGGATCTCGCCGGCATAGCCATCTGGAGCTGCGGCTTCCAGCACCACCGCCACCGGCACCCCGTCCTTGTAGGCGGGATAGTACTGGGCGGCGTGCTTTAGCCCCAGAAGTGGGTCCGCAGGCAGGGGGCGGGCGTCGCGCACCGGATCGTTGTCGTAACTGCCCGCAGGCAGGGTCTCGCTGATGCGGGCTAGTTTCTCGGCCTGCTCGCTGGCGGCGATCGTCGGACGGGTTAGGCTGAATGTTCCGGTGAGCAGGGCCGAGCCAACGACGGCGAATGCCAGGAGTGTTATGGCCGCGGTCAGGGTCTCGCGCAGGGCGGCGTTCACGGTTTGTCCCTGTTCTTGCCGGTCTGACCGAATACCCTGGGCTGGGTATGGGCGTCGATGAAGGGCACGGCCATGTTCATGAGCAGCACGGCGAAGGCCACGCCGTCCGGGTAGCCGCCGAAGGCGCGGATGATGACCGTGATGAACCCAGCTAGACCCGCGTAGATCAGCTTGCCGCGCGGGGTGGCGCTGCCCGAGACGGGGTCGGTGAGGATGAAGAAGGCCCCCAGCATGGTGCCCCCGGCCAGGAGGTGGAACAGCGGGCCGACATGGCGGCTCGCGTCCATGAGGTAGAGCACAGTGGCGGTGAGGGCCACGGCGGCGAGATAAGCCACCGGGATGTGCCAGGTGATGACGCGGTTGGCGAGCAGCAGCAGACCGCCCAGCAGGTACATGAGGGCGACCATCTCCTGCCCGCGGGCACCCAGGTAGCCGAATACCGGCTGCTGCAGGATGGTTGCCGCATCGCCGCCCGCGCGCACCTGCGTGCGCAGCGCATCTAGCGGCGTGGCGGTGGTATAGGCGTCTGGGCTTACCGCGCCTTGGCCGGTGAACACCAGGTCAAAGGCTTCCAGCAGATCGGGGGTATGGCCGGCTTGATCCACGGGCGCCGGCCATTGCGTCATGTAGACGGGAAAGCTGACGATGAGGGCGGCATAGCCAACCATGGCCGGATTGAACAGGTTCTGGCCCAAGCCGCCGTAGAGGTGTTTGGCCACCAGCACGGCGAACAGTATGCCCACCGCGTACAGCCACCAGGGCGCCAGCGTGGGCAGGGACAGGGCCAGCAGCCAGGCGGTCACCAGCACCGAACCGTCGCCAAGAAAGGGCTTGAGCGGCAGGTTGCGCATGGCCAGGACCAGGGCCTCGATGAGGTAGGCGAAGAGGGTGCACACGAGCAGGCTCACCCAGATGCCGGGACCGAAAAACCAAGCATGCGCCAAGATGCCCGGGATTAGCGCCGCTAGCACCTTGAACATGACCGAGCGCACGGAGACGTGGGCGGCGGTGATGTGGGGGGAGCCGGTCATTGAGGGGTGAGGAGTGAGGGGTGAGGAGTGAGGAGTAAAGCGGACAGGCGCGGGCAGCGGATCGTCGCAAAGAGCTGGCAGCGGCCAACATGCGGGATGTTCATGGCTAATTAGACGTCTGTTTCGCTTTAGGGAAGGTCTGCACAACCTGCTGCGCGAACGGATCGCTGCGTTGCGCG
>DAITOH010000106.1:0-4868 GCA_036834225.1 Thiobacillaceae bacterium
GATGTAGGGGGTCTCGCCGCAGCCCACACAGGCCCCAGAGTATTCGAACAAGGGGCCGAGCAGCATGGCGCCGGGCAGGGTGCCGTGCATGAGCCGGTCGCGGTCATACTCCGGCAGGGACAGGAAGAAGGCGTAGTTCTCACGCTCCTACACCAGCAGCGGCGGCTGCGGCGCCATGTTCAGCGCCCGGTAGGAGACGTTGGCCTTGTCGTGGATGAGACAGGCCTCGACGCAGTTGCCGCAGCCGGTGCAGTCCTCCGGTGCCACCTGGTAGCTGATATGCACATCCGGCGGGTAGTCCTTGCTGCGCAACGGCACGTGTTTGAAGCCGGGCGGGCCGGAGGCCGCCAGCGCAGCGGGGAAGACGCGGGCGCGGATAGCGCTGTGCGGGCAGACGAACACGCACTTGCCGCACTGGGTGCGCAGGACCTCGTCCCAGACCGGGATCTCCAGGGCCAGGTTGCGTTTCTCGTAGCGGGCGGTGCCGGTCGGGAAACTGCCGTCCGGCGGCAGCAGAGACACCGGCAGGCGGTCGCCCTGGCCATGGTACCTTGTACAGGGGCTCGCCCGCGGCCCCGGGCTCCTTACAGCGGTCCAGCACCGCCACCGCCCGGACCGTGGCCGGCAGGGCCTGGATCAGCGCGGCCCCGTCGAACGGACGGAAGAGCCGCACCTTGAGCAGGCCCACGCGCTCACCCGCGGCGAGGAGGTGTTCCACCGTCTCCTCGGCCGTCTCGGCGCCGGAGCCCATCAGCACCACGACCCGTTCCGCTTCGGTGTGGCCGACGCACTCATACAGCCGGTACTGGCGGCCGGTGAGGGCCGCAAAACGGTCCATGGCTGCCTGCACCACGGCGGGAAAGGCGTCGTACCAGGGATTGGCACGTTCGCGCGACTGGAAGAAGTCGTCCGGGTTCTGTGACGTGCCGCGGATGAGCGGGTGCTCGGGCGACAGGGCGCGGGCACGGTGGGCAGCCAGCCATTCGGGGTCTATCATGGCCCGCACGATGGCCGCGTCCACCTCGCGGATCTTGGCCACCTCGTGCGAGGTGCGGAAACCGTCGAAGAAGTGCAGCACCGGGATGTGTCCGGCCAGGGTGGTCGCCTGGGCGACGAGGGCGAAGTCCTGCGCCTCCTGCACCGAGTTGGCGGCCAGCAGGGCGAAGCCATTGCCGCGGCAGGCCATGACGTCGCTGTGATCGCCGAAGATGGACAGAGCGTGGGTGGCGAGCGCACGGGCCGATACATGCAGGACGAAGGGCGTGAGCTCGCCGGCGATCTTGTACATTGTTCGGGATCATCAGCAGCAGGCCCTGGCTGGCGGTGAAACTGGTGGCCAGCGCGCCGCCGGTCAGCGCCCCGTGCAAGGCTCCGGCGGCGCCCGCCTCGCTCTGCATCTCGATCACCCTGGGCACCGTACTCCGGATGTTGGTCCGTCTTAAGACGCCCACTCGTCGGCCAGTTCCCCCATCGGTGAGGCCGGCGTGATGGGATAGATGGCGATGACCTCGTTGGTGAGGAAGGCGATGCGCGCCGCCGCCTCGTTGCCATCGATGGTGAGATGCTGCGTCACATATTGCCCCCCGCTTTGCGGACGTCACACTCCGGATTGTAGACGGGCACGGCAGAACGTGCGGCCGACCGGATACGCGGGGCTGCCGCTTAAGTGGGGTCTGACTGCGAGCCTTTGCGTCCCGGCGGCAGACGGCGACGGTCCACGAACAGCCGGCTGCCGGCCTGGCGCTTGGCGACGCGCTTGGCCGCCGAGGCGGCCTCCGTCACCTCCCGGAAGTGGTGGAAGACCTGCGCATCGATCTGCACGGCACCGATGGACAGCGTCACCAGTTCGTGGCGCTGGAGGTTGCCGCGCCTGTCCTCGCTGACATACCCCCCGGCCGCACGGTGTGCCTCGCTGAAGTAGGCCATGCGCTCCACGTCGAAACGCTCGAGTATCGAACGGCAGCGCGCCTCCCAGTCCGGACTCTGGAACAGAATGATGAAATCGTCGCCGCCGACGTGACCGACGAAATCGAGCTGGGGATCGCAGAACTCCGTCAACAGGCGGGCGACGAGACGGATGATCTCGTCGCCTTGGCGAAAGCCGTAGACGTCGTTGTAAGGCTTGAACTGATCGAGGTCCACGTAGGCGATGACGAAGGATGTCCGCGCCTCGAGCAGACGCTCGGCATGTTCCTGGATGGGGACGTTGCCCGGCAGCCCGGTCAGGGGGTTGGCGTAACGGGCGGCGACGATCTGCAGTTGGGTGACCTCCCGCATCAGGTCGAAACCCGAGCCCAACCCCAGGTAACGACCGGCATCGGTGATGATGAATCCGCCCGTGAAGGCCTGCTTGCCCTTGCGCACCACGAGTTCGGACAGCTCCTGGATCGAGGTCGTCTTGTCGACCACCACCGGATCCGGGTCCATGAAGGCGCGGCAGGGCCGGCGGCCAAACAGCTCCCGGCTGTATATGCGGATGAAGCGGTTCAGCATGGCCGGCCGGTCGATGATGCCTACGGGGATGCCATCGTCCACCACCGCCACGGCATGCAGCTCCGGGTGCTTGAGCATGAGCTCGAGCACCGTCTCGCTCGAAGTGGAGGAACTGACGCTGGGCGCCTGGATGAGCAGTCTCTCCGCCCGTATCTGGCGAGTCGTGCGTTGGGTCGTACCGGGCATGACGGCGATGCTGCCGTCTTCCAGGCACCGCATGGCTTCTACGCTGGGTGCTGGGGCAGGCAGGGCGGCGGGGCGGCCGATCAGATAGCCCTGGCCGTAGCGGATACCGAGTTCGCGCACCAGCCTGAGTTCCGAGGACTGTTCCACGCCCTCGGCGATGATCTGGGCGGCGGCATTGTCGGCCAGCTGCTGGATGGAACGGACGAAATGCACCTTGTGCGGATCCTGATGGATGCCCGCGACGAAGTGTCTGTCGAGCTTCACGTAGCCCGGTTTGATCTCCGACCACAGGCGCAGGCTGGAGGATCCCTCCCCCAGGTCGTCCATGGCGATGCCCAGGCCCATGTCGCGCAGACGCTCGACCGTTTCCCGCAGCGAGGCATATTCGAAGCCGGGCATGCTCTCGGTGAGCTCCAGCACCACCTGGCTCGAGGTCAGGCCATGCCGTCGCAGCCAGGACTGAATTGCCTCGGCGGAAAATTCGGGATGCAGGAAACTGGCGGGCGTGACGTTGACGAACAGCAGCCCTGCCAGGCGCCGTTCCACTGCCGCCCCCAGGATGGTCTGGACGCAGGCCGCATCCAGCTCCGCAACCCGCCCAAGCAAGGCAGCGGCCCTGAACAAGGCGTCCGGGGCGTGCAGGGGGCTGTCGGACGGTCCGCGTATGAGGGCCTCGTAACCTAGGATGCGGCCATTGACCAGGTCCAGGATGGGTTGAAACAGGACCTGCAACGCGCGCCGGCTGATGACGGCTTCCAATTGGGAACCCAGGGCGTCGAGGTGCATGTGCGCAGTCTCGATGTCGACCCCCGCGAGCATATGATGGTGCGATGACAAAGGCGTAAAGAGGCTCAAGAAAGGCCACTGCCGCGGCCGGGCCCCGAGGCGAGCCGATGGGCCCATCGGGTGGTCTCCGGGAGGCGGTAGCGACGGGTGCAGGCCAGGACCAGACGTGATGACGGCTCCCAATTGGTGATCCAGGGCGTCAGTGTGCATGTGCGCAGTCTGATGTCGACCCCCGCGAGCATATAATAGTGCGATGACAAAGGTGTGAAGATGCTCAAGAAAGGCCACTGCCGCGGCCGGGCTTTGAGGCGAGCCGGTGCGCCCATCGGGTGGTCTCCGGGAGGCGGTAGCGACGGGTGCAGGCCAGGACCAGACGGATGGCCGTCTCCAGGGACACCCGGTGCCCGATGGAGACATAGAGGGGCTTGACCCCGGCTCGGGTGCGCAGCACGGCCCCGAGCACCTCCTCCCCGTCCACGAGCGGCGTCCAGCCGCCTTTCTCCTGCGGCGGCTCGGCATGGCTGCCGATGAGCCGGGTCTTGGCGACACCGATACTGGGCGCATCCAGCAGCACCCCGAGGTGACAGGCGATGCCGAAACGGCGCGGATGCGCAACACCTTGGCCATCGCAAAGATAAACATCGGGGCGCACGGCGAGTCCCTCGATGGCGGCTAAGACCGCGGGCAGCTCGCGGAAGGATAGCAGCCCCGGCACATAAGGAAAAGATGTGGGCAGCCTGGCCAGGGCCCGATCCACCGGCTGCAGGTCGGGGTAACTTAACACCACCACCGCCGCGCGGGTCACCCGCCCCGCTTCCTCGAAGCCCACGTCGACCCCGGCCACGTGGCGGATCTTCGGCAGGCGGTCGGCGCTCTCCACCCGTGGGCGCAATCCGTCCTGGATGGCCGCGGCCTCCTTGGGGGTGACTGCCCAGGGATGGGACAGGGGTTCAGATCGCCTGGCAGTCGACAAAGTAGAGGGAGATGTCGTCGTGACCGCGTTCGCTGCCGATCCGTGACTGCATACACGCTCCTTCGGATACAAAGAGTGACATGCTGCCTTAACGGCACGACCGCGCTCGCACTGAAGCCCAGCCCATGGGTCACACCGGCCTGATCAGTCGAACTCCAGCGTGTTGGAGAGGTCGACGGTGTTCTTAAGACCGGTCTGCGCCTTCACGCTCCAACGCCGGCTCAGGGTATAGGGAAGGTCTGCACGACCGTCGCGAGCGGGCGGAGCGCAAGGCGCACGGAGCGCAGCGACCGAGACATAACAATGAGTTAGGCGAGGGAGCGAGCACCGCGCAACGCAGCGATCCGTACGCGCAGCAGGTTGTGCAGACCTTCCATAGCTCAGGCGTACCAGGGTGCCCAGGCCGTCCAGACCCTGTTCGTAGCTCAGA
>DAITOH010000107.1:0-4860 GCA_036834225.1 Thiobacillaceae bacterium
GGATGCAGTCGACCGGGCAGACCTCCTTGCACTGGGGGGTGTCGAAATGCCCTACGCACTCGGTGCACTTGTTGGGGTCGATGACATAGATCTCGTCGCCCTGGGAGATGGCCCCGTTGGGACACTCCGGCTCGCACACGTCGCAGTTGATGCATTCGTCGGTGATCATCAGGGCCATGGGCTTAACCTCGGTTGTGTTCGCATGGCTGCAATTTTGTGGTCAGTCGCTCGGCGATCAAGGGGGAGACGAATGGGCGCACGTCGCCGCCTAAACGGGCGATTTCACGCACCATGCTGGCGGAGATGAACATGTACTGCTCGCTCGGCGTCATGAACACCGTCTCCAAGTCGGGGTACATGCTCCGATTCATGCCGGCGAGCTGAAATTCGTACTCGAAATCGGAGACGGCGCGTAGCCCCCGCAGCACCAGGCTCGTGGCCTCGCGGCGCACGAACTCCACTAGCAGTCCGTCGAAACCGGTCACCCGCACACCCGGCAGATCGGAGAGGCTGTCGCGCGCCATGGCGACACGCTCCTCGAGCGTGAAAAAGGGACGTTTGCTGGCATTGGCCGCCACCGCCACCACCACCTCGTCGAAGACGCGGGCCGCCCGGCGCACCAGGTCCTCATGCCCGCGGGTGATGGGGTCGAAGGTGCCGGGATAGACGATCTTGCGCTTCATGCGGGCTCCAGCAGGCAGTAGCGGGACAATCCGGCATGACCCTCGCGCAACACGCGCCAACCGGACAGGTCCGGCCGGGCCCCGAATTCGGCGTAGATTCTACCGCCTGCCGTAAGGCGTGTCGCGGCCCTGGCCAGTGCGGGGGCGAGCAACCCGGAGTCGAAGGGCGGATCGAGCAGGATCAGATCAAACCGACCGCATTCCCCTGCCAGGTAGTCGAGCCCATCCGCTGCCACGATGCGCACCTGCCCCGCGCCCAGTCGGGCGGCATTCGCACGCAGCCACTTGAGGGCCCGCGCATCCCGCTCCACCATCACGACCTCTGCCGCGCCACGCGATGCCGCCTCGAAGCCCAGGGCGCCGCTGCCCGCGAACAGGTCGAGACAGCGCTGGCCGTCTAAGCGCTGGCCCAGCCAGTTGAACAGGGTCTCCCGCACCCGGCCGGGGGTAGGTCGCAGCCCGCTTAAGGAGGGAAACTCAATGATACGGCTGCGCCAGACGCCCGCGATGATGCGGACCCGGTTGGGAAAAGCCGGGCGCTTACCGGTTGGCTGCCTCAAGCTGTCCGCCGACGATGACGATATGCATGGCCTCCGGCCGGATGCGGCTGCGGAAGGCGCGCAGGATGTCCTCACGCGTGACGGCCTCCACACGGGCGGCAAAGGTGTTAAGCCAATCCAGGGGCAGTCGGTAGAAGCCGATCATCGCCAACTGGTCGAGGATCTTGCGATGGCTGTCTAGACGCAGCGGGAAACTGCCGACGAGGTAGTTCTTGGCCTGGGCCAGCTCGGCCTCGGTTGGCCCGTCACGCAGGAACCGCTCGACGGTCTCGCGCACCACTCGCACCGCCTCGCCGGTGGCCTCGCGCCGGGTCTGCAGACTAATCGTGAACGGCCCCAGCTCCTGCAAAGGCTGGAAGGCGCTATAGGCACTGTAGGCCAGGCCCCGCTTCTGGCGGACCTCGCTCATGATGCGGGAGTCGAAGCCGCCGCTGCCCAGGATGTAATTGCCCACCATCAGGGAGAAGAAATCCGGGTCGCCGCGCTTCATGCCGGGCAGCCCCAGGAACAGATGGCTTTGGGTTGCGTGGTGGGGGATGACCTGCTCAGTGCCGCGCTCGCCCACGCGCACGGGAGGAATCGGCGGCGGCGCCTCGCCCGCAGGCAGCCCGGCCGTCAGGGTCTCGGCCAAAAGCTCTGCTTGCGCTCGATCGATGTCCCCTACGATGGCTAAGGTGGCATTGCTTGCGCGATAGTGCAGGCGATAAAAGGCGATCAGATCGTCCCGCCCCAGCCGCTCTAAAGCATCGATCTCGCCGGACTCGTCAAGGCCATAGGGATGATCGCCGAAGACCGCCGCCCAAAAGGCCTTCTCACCCAGATATTGCGGCTTGGTCGCCGCCTCTCTCAACCCCGCCACGGCTCTAGCCTGCTCCCGCGCTAGCACGGTAGCCTCGAAGCGTGGCGCAGTCAGTACCGCGCTTAGCACGGACACGGCCTGCTCCCGCTCCTTCTCGCCACTTAGGGTGCGCAGGCTGAAACCGGCGCGATCCTGGTCGAAGTGCCCGGACAGGATGGCGCCGACATCGGCCAGGCGCTCTGCGATCTCCTGCTCCGACCAGGCGCCCGCGCCCAGACTCATCAGCTGGCGCGTCATCCTGGCCAGACCGGAACGTTCCCGTGTGTCGCGTGCACTGCCGGCGGCGAAGGTCACACTGATGTCCAGCATGGGCAGATCGCGGTTTTCCACGAAATAGACGCGCGATCCGCCGGTGGTCGTCCAGTGCTGTATCTGCAGACTGGCCCAGACTGGCAGGGTAAGCAGCAGGGCGAGGCCGAGGACGATCCGTCTAGCGCACATGGTGGTCTTCCGTCGAGTTAGCCACAGGGCGAAGCGAGGACGCCTCGATCGGCTGGGGATCGAGGCGGGCTAGGCTCAGGCGGTCGTCGATGAGATAGCGCCTGGCCACGTCCTGCACCTGCTTTGCGGTGACCTGGCGCAGCTTCTCGATGCGCAGCGCCAAATTGCGATGCCCCAGCCCTGCGCTCTCCCATCGTCCGATCTGCATGGCCTTAAAGAAGAGCGAGTCCTGCTCGAAGACTTGGCTGGCTACCACCTGAGCCTTGACCCGTTCTAGCTCGCGCGCATCCACACCCTCGCGCTGGAGACGCCCGATCTCACTCCGCAGCGCGTCCACCACCTGGTCTAGCGACTTGCCCTCGGCCGCGGTCGCGCTGACCATGAACAGGGCCGGCCCGCGCGACACCGGGTCGTAACTGGCGCCCACGCCTACCGCCAGCTGTTGCTCCTTGACCAATGCGCGCGGCAGACGCGCGGAGGCATGACCATCTAGCACCCCCTCCAGGATTTCCAGGGCATAAGGCTCCCAGTCATTCGCCGGATCCTTAAGGCGGGGGACGTGCCAGGCCATGAAGACCGCCGGCAGCTTTGCCGGTGCCCTAACCGTCACCTGCCGCATGCCCCTGGGCTTTACCTCGTTTAGGGGCTTGCGTGCCGGCAGCTCACGCGGCGCGATGGCACCGAAATATTTCTCCGCTAAGGCGAAGACCGCCTCCGGCTGCACATCCCCCACCACCACCAGGGTGGCGTTGTTGGGGGCATACCAGCGCCGGTACCAGTCGCGCACGTCCTCAAGACGCATGTGCCGGAGGTCGTCCATCCAGCCGATGACCGGATGCCGGTAGGGATGGGTCTGGTAGGCCGTAGCCATGAGGGCCTCGAACAACAGGGCCTGGGGATTGTCCTCGGTCCGCAGCCGCCGCTCCTCCATCACCACCTGGATCTCCTTGGCGTATTCTTCGGGCGACAGGACCAGGTTGGCCATGCGGTCGGCCTCCAACCTGAAGGCCAGGCCCAGTCGGTTAGCCTGCAGGGTCTGGTGATAGACGGTGTGGTCACGCGAAGTGAAGGCGTTTTCCCGACCGCCGGCCGCGGCGATGAGGCGCGAGAACTCTCCACTCGGCACCTCCGGCGTGCCCTTGAACATCATGTGCTCGAGCACGTGGGCCACCCCGGTCACACCGTAGCTCTCGTCCATGCTGCCTGCCCGGTACCAGACCTGACTCACCACCACCGGCGCCCGGCTGTCGGTCTTCACGATCACCCGCAGGCCGTTGTCTAGGGTTCGTTCCACCGTATCAGCACCCGCGCCCGCCGCCGTCAGCGCCAGGGCGAGGGCTAAGGCCGTCATCCATGCTCGCATCGTCGCTCTTCCCGCCGTCCTGCCATCAAAGGGGGGCATGATAAGATCATCGTGTATGCAACGCACTTTCTGACTCCCTCCCGCCGTGTTCGGTTTCCTCAAGCCAGGCAGCAAGCCCCCTTCCCCCGACGAGCCCGCAGCGCCACCGGAAACGACAGCCCGGCCAAGCTGGGCGCAGCGACTCAAGGCGGGCCTGAGCAAGACCCGCCAGGTCCTCAACACGCCGGTGGGCGAGCTCTTCCGTCGCCATGCCAAGATCGACGAGGCCCTGTTCGAGGAACTGGAAGAGATCCTGCTTACGGCCGACGTGGGCGTAGAGGCTACCGAACACCTGCTCGAGGACCTGCGCAAACGGGTCAAGCGCGACAAGCTCACCGACTCCGGTCAGCTGCGCGATGCCCTGAAGGACCTCCTGCTGGAACTGCTCGCCCCCCTGGAGGCGCCGCTAGACGTCATGCGCGCCCGCCCGTTCGTCATCATGCTGGCGGGGGTGAACGGGGCCGGCAAGACCACCACCATCGGCAAGTTGGCCAAGCGCTTCCAGGACGAAGGTCGCTCGGTGTTGCTGGCCGCCGGCGACACCTTCCGCGCCGCGGCGCGGGAGCAGCTCGCGGTATGGGGCGAGCGTAACCGGGTGGATGTCGTGGGCGGCCAGGGCACGGACCCGGCCGCGGTGATCTACGACGCCGTGCAGTCGGCACGCGCGCGCGGTGTCGACGTGGTCCTGGCCGATACCGCCGGTCGGTTGCCCACCCAACTACACCTGATGGAGGAAATCCGCAAGGTCCGACGCGTAATCCAGAAGGCCGATCCCACGGCACCACACGAGGTGTTGCTGGTGCTGGACGCCAATACCGGCCAGAACGCGCTAGCCCAGGTCAAGGCCTTTGAGGAGGCGATCGGCGTCACCGGTCTGGTCCTCACCAAGCTCGACGGCACCGCCAAGGGCGGGGT
>DAITOH010000108.1:0-4787 GCA_036834225.1 Thiobacillaceae bacterium
TCCGTGCGCCTTGCGCTCCGCCCGCTCGCGACGGTCGTGCAGACCTTCCTTAGCGGGGCTGGGGTCGAGATAGACCAAGCGGCGATTGCGTTGCGCGCAACGGTAGAAAAAGTCGTCGACCGCCTCCAGTTGCGCCCGGGCAGTTTCCAGGCGGTTCATAGCATGGCGGAAACCGGCGGAGTCTGCCAGGCCGCGCGTGTACCAGGCGATGTGCTTGCGCGCCATGCGCACGCCGGTTGCCTCGCCATAGAAGCGGTAGAGGTCATCCAGGTGCTCGCGCAGGATGCGGTGGACCTCGGTCACTTCGGGCGCGGGCAGGGTCTCACCCGTGGCCAGGTAGTGGGCCACTTCGCGAAAGATCCAGGGCCGGCCCTGGGCGGCACGGCCGATCATCACCGCGTCTGCGCCGGTGTAATCGAGCACTTGCTTGGCCTTCTCAGGCGTGGTGATGTCGCCGTTGGCGATGATGGGGATGCTAGCCGCCGCCTTGACGGCGCGAATGGTGTCGTATTCCGCCTCGCCCGAGTAGCCGCAGGCGCGGGTGCGGCCGTGGATGGCCAGGGCCTGGATGCCTGCCGCCTCGGCGATCTTTAGCACGCGCAGGGCATTGCGGTGTGCTCGGTCCCAGCCGGTGCGGATCTTGAGCGTCACCGGCACCTCGGGCACGGCCCGCACCACCGCCTCCAGGATCCTGCCCACCAGCGCCTCATCCCGCAGCAGGGCCGAGCCGGCCATGACGTTGCACACCTTCTTGGCCGGACAGCCCATGTTGATGTCGATGATCTGCGCGCCGTTGTCGACGTTGTAGCGTGCGGCCTGCGCCATCATGGCGGGATCGGCGCCGGCGATCTGCACCGAGACGGGTGCTACCTCGCCCGCATGGTCGGCGCGGCGGCGCGTCTTGGCCGAGCCGTACAGCAGGGAATTGGAGGTCACCATCTCGGATACCGCCATCCCCGCGCCTAGCCGCTTGCACAGCTGGCGAAAGGGCCTGTCCGTCACGCCGGCCATGGGGGCCACGATCAGGTTGTTGGGCAGGCGGTAGGGGCCGATTTGCATTTGGGTTATCCGGTCTTGAGGGGGGCGGATTCTACTCGCATGCGGCCAGGTGCAAAAGCGCAGCCGGCGGCTGCGCCAGTGCGGGGGACACGGCACGATAGCCAGGTTCCGCAAGGCATTCCGGCTGGCAGTAAAAAATCGGGTTCATCAAGCCTACGCCCTGCGGCAATATCCTCCGACTAGACTGCTATACACCATGACCTATCTCACACACCTCGCCCGCCTGCGCATGCCCACCCTGGCTTTTGTGCTCGGGGCGGCAAGCGTGTTCGGCTTCGCCCCATTCTACCTCTTCCCCCTGCCCATCCTGGCCCTGGGTCTGCTGATTTACCGCTTGCGCGGGGCGGATGCGCGGGCAGCCTTCGCCTGGGGTTATGCCTTCGGGCTGGGCTGGTACCTGGCCGGGGTGTCCTGGGTCTACGTCAGCATGCACGCGATCGGCGGCATGCCGGCGCCGATGGCCGCCCTGGCGGTCGTGCTCTTCGCCGCCTATCTGGCTCTCTTTCCTGCCTTGGCCCTGGGTTTGGCCGCCCGCTGGCGGCTGCCGGAATCCGCCCGCTGGCTGATAGCTACCCCGGCGCTGTGGACGCTTATGGACTGGCTGCGCGGTACGCTCTTGACCGGCTTCCCTTGGCAGGCCTTAGGCTATGCCCAGGTGCCCTGGAGCCCGCTTGCGGGCTACGCGCCGGTGCTGGGGGTGCATGGCGTGACGGCCCTGGCGGTCTTCACCGCCGCGGCCCTGGCGCTTCTTAGACCGCGCTACTGGGTCTTGGCGCTGGCGGTATGGAGCGCCGGCTTGGGGCTCAAGCAGGTCGCCTGGACGCAGCCGGCAGGCGAGCCGGTGACGGTGAGCCTGATACAAGGCAACGTCCCGCAGGCACTCAAGTTCGAACCGGAACGGCTGGCCCACACCCTCGCCACCTACCGCCGTCTGGTGCTGGCGAGCTCGAGCCGGTTGATCGTCCTGCCGGAGACGGCGCTGCCCATTTTCCTCGACACCGCGCCGGTCGACTATCTCGCCGGACTGGCGGCACATGCGCGTGCTAACGGCGGCGATCTATTGCTGGGCGTGCCGGAGCGGGAGGGCGATCGCTATTACAACAGCGTCGTGTCTTTAGGCACGGGCACCCCACAGGTCTATCGCAAGGTCCACCTGGTGCCCTTCGGCGAATTCGTGCCGCCGGGTTTTCGCTGGTTCATCGACATGATGCACATCCCCCTGGGCGACTTTGCCCGCGGAGACGCGAACCAGCCGCCCATGACGGTGGCGGGCGAGCGGGTGGCGGTCAACGTCTGCTACGAGGACGTCTTCGGCGAGGAGCTAATCCACGCCCTGCCGGCGGCGACCCTGATGGTCAATGTCAGCAACGACGCCTGGTTCGGCGACTCGCTTGCGCCCTGGCAGCACCTGCAGATCAGCCAGATGCGGGCGCTGGAGACCGGCCGCTGGTGGCTGCGGGCCAACAACACGGGCATCACCGCCATCCTGGACGAAAGCGGCCACGTGCGCGACCACCTGCCGCCGTTCACCACCGACGCCCTGCATGGCACGGCCCAGGGGCGCACGGGGCTGACCCCTTATGCCCGCTGGGGTAACGCCGGTATCCTGACGCTGGCCGTACTCGCCCTGCTGGCGGCATTCTGGCTGGGCCGGCGCCGGCCCGGATAGAATTCCGCTACTCCGGTTCTGCAACAGGAACTGAAATGAACCCCGCGCAGCGCCTCACCCACCTCTCCCACGGCGGCGGCTGTGGTTGCAAGATCGCCCCGGCCGTGCTGGAGCAGATCCTGGCCGAGACCCCTTACGCCAAGGGCATCGCCGCCGCCTTCCCCGACCTGCTGGTGGGCATCGAGTCCAGCGACGACGCCGCTGTCTGGCGGCTCAACGACCGCCAGGCCATCGTCGCCACCACGGACTTCTTCATGCCCATCGTCGACGATCCCTTCGAGTTCGGCCGCATCGCCGCCACCAATGCCATCTCCGACGTCTATGCCATGGGCGGTCGGCCGCTGTTCGCCCTGGCCTTAGTCGGCATGCCGCTTGACAAGCTCGCGCCCGAGGTCATCCGCCGCATCCTGGCGGGCGGCGAGGCGGCCGCCCGCGCGGCGGGCATCCCCATCGCCGGCGGCCACTCCATCGATGCCTCCGAGCCCATATACGGCCTGGTGGCCATCGGCGTGGTCGACCCGCAGCAGGTCAAGCGCAACAACGCGGGTCAGGCCGGCGACCTTTTGGTGCTGGGCAAGGGCCTGGGGGTGGGCATCTACTCGGCGGCGCTCAAGAAAGATGCGTTACCGCCTAAGGCCTACGCGGCCATGATCGCCTCCACTACCCAGCTTAACACCCCCGGCCCTGAGCTGGCCGCAATCGAAGGGGTGCACGCCTTAACCGACGTCACCGGCTTCGGCCTGCTAGGCCACGTCCTGGAGATCGCCCGCGGCTCGGGGGTTTCCGCGCAGATCGAATTCGCCCGGGTGCCCGTCCTGCCGCAGGCGGCAGAGCTAGCGCAAGCCGGCTTCGTCACCGGCGCAAGCCACCGCAACTGGGTAAGCTACGGCGGCGAGGTCCGCCTGTTCGAGGACTGCGCCGACTGGCAGCGGGCGCTACTTACCGATCCGCAAACCAGCGGCGGCCTGCTGGTGGCCTGCACCGAGACGGCCCTGGAGGAGGTGATGCAGGTCTTCCGTCTGCACGGCTTTAAGCGCGCGGCGGTGGTCGGAAGGCTAAAGGCGGGCAGGCCGGGCGTGGTGGTCACGGCCTAAATTACAGCCGCTCGGCCGCGATTTGCCGCAGCACCGGCACCGCAAGCCCCGCCGCGTCGGCATGGGCCAACGCGCGGGCAAGCCGCGCCGGCGCACTGCGGCCGGCGCAGGCGTGTGCGGGGTCGGCGGCAAAGCCCTGCAGCATGCCCTTTAGCATCTCCACCCGATCGAGCTTGCAGCCGGTCAGCGCCTCCTGGATGTCCAGCACTTCCAGGGCCACGGCCTCGGCCAGCTCGCGGTGTCTTTCCCAGAGGCTGCCGACGTCACCACCCACGAGCAGGCCGGCGATGTTGGTGGTGAGGATGTAGAGGTTCTTGCGCACCAACTCCCGAAGCAGGTTGTCGGCATCCGGCAGTAGACGGGCCGGCAGTTCGACGGCGGCGAGCGCGCGTGCAAGCAAGTGCGCCTGGGGGCCGTAGACCGGGGAGGGCAGCAGGGGTTTGGCGTCCATGCCCTTTTTCTTCTCGAACCAGACCGCGATCACGGTGGGGTCCTCGATGCCATGCGCCAGCCAGTCGCGTGGCAGCAGCTCGTTTTGCAGAAGGCCAATGCGGCCGCGCCAGTTGGGCGGCAGGTTTTTTAGCACCGTGTGCAGGTCGGCTTCGGCCACCGCCACCAGCACCAGGGCCGGGTCGGGCCAGCGCGCGGCGACGATGTCCATGTCGTCGCCCCGGTTCACCGGCGCAACAGTGGTCCCTGCGCGCAGCAGGCCGCCCGCGAACACGCGGCCCAGCTGGCCCAGGCCGATCACCACCACCGCCTCGTTCATGGCTGTCTCCGCTTGCAAGCTGTGCCGATTTTACCCCCGTGGCCTGTGCCCCTAGAATCGGCAACGTTTCCACCCTGGCGAGCTACCCCGATGACCTTCAGCCGACCGAGATCCCCGCCTTCGCACCGCCGCGCCGCATCCTCATGGGCCCCGGACCCTCCGACGTGATGGGGCGGGTGCTCGCGGCCATGGCCCG
>DAITOH010000109.1:0-4737 GCA_036834225.1 Thiobacillaceae bacterium
GTTTATCGCATCGTCACCGACTTATCCCATGTTCGACAACCTGACCCAGCGCCTGGCCGGCGTGGTCAAGAAGCTGCGCGGCCAGGGCCGGCTGACCGAAGAAAACATCCAGGATGCCTTGCGCGAGGTGCGCGTCGCCCTGTTGGAGGCCGACGTCGCCTTGCCCGTGGTACGCGAGTTCATCGCTCGCGTGAAGGAGAAGGCCCTGGGCCAGGAGGTGTTGCGCTCTCTCACCCCGGGGCAGGCCCTAATCGGCGTGGTGCACAAGGAACTCACCGCCCTCATGGGCGAGCAGGCCGTAGCGCTAAACTTTGCCTGCCAGCCCCCGGCCGTCATCCTGATGGCGGGGCTGCAGGGTTCCGGCAAGACCACCACCTGCGGCAAGCTGGTACGCATCATCCGCCAGCAGGGCAAGAAGAAGATCCTGCTCGTCAGTTGCGACGTCTATCGCCCCGCCGCCATCGACCAGCTGAAAACAGTGGCCGCCCAGGCCGAGGCCGAATTCTTCCCCTCCAACCCGGACCAGAAACCGGTGGACATCGCCCGCGCCGCCCTCGACTATGCCCGCAGGCACTTCCACGAGGTCCTCATCGTAGACACCGCCGGGCGCCTGCATGTCGATGCGGACATGATGCAGGAGATCCAGGCGCTGCATGCCGTCCTCAAACCGGTGGAGACCCTGTTCGTGGTCGACGCCATGCAGGGCCAAGACGCGGTCAACACCGCCCGCGCCTTCAACGAGGCGCTGCCGCTGACTGGCGTGGTGTTGACCAAGCTGGACGGCGACGCACGCGGCGGCGCGGCCCTGTCTGTGCGGTATGTCACCGGCAAGCCGATCAAGTTCGCCGGCGTGGGCGAAAAGCTTACGGGCATCGAGATCTTTCACCCCGAGCGCATGGCCTCGCGCATCTTGGGCATGGGCGATGTGCTCTCGCTAATCGAGGAGGCCCACCGGGCGGTCGATCGGCAGGAGGCCCTAAAAGCGGTCGAAAAGCTCAAGAAGGGCAAGGGCTTCGATCTGGAGGACTTCAAGGCCCAGATCCAGCAGATAAAGAAGCTGGGAGGACTGTCCAGCATCATGGACAAGCTGCCGGGCGCCGGCCAGATCGGCGCCACGGACCTCGCCCAGGGCGAGCAACAGATGCGCCGCATCGAAGGCATCATCAATTCCATGACCCCCCAGGAGCGGCGCAACCCCGGCATCCTCAAGGCCTCGCGCAAGCGGCGCATCGCCGCCGGCGCAGGGGTCACGGTGCAGGAGGTCAATCGCCTGCTCAACCAGTTCGAACAGGCCCAGAAGATGATGAAATCCATGGGCAAGGGCGGCCTGGCCAAGATAATGCGCGGCATGAAGGGCATGCTGCCCGGTATTTGACCGCGACGACCGCAGACGGTCCGCCCACGCGAGGGGCAACAGGCAAGACTTCACACCCTCCGTCCTGTGAGCCGAGACGAGGCGGCGGCTTGTGCGGACCCTGGCGATTCAATAGAATTTCATGTTTTTCGTGCAGCGATAAGTTGCAGGGACAACCAACCGGAATGTTACAGACATGGTGACCATACGTCTTGCCCGTGGCGGCGCCAAGAAGCGCCCGTTCTACAACATCGTCGTGGCCGACTCGCGCTGCCGCCGTGATGGCCGTTTCATCGAGCGCATCGGCTTCTACAACCCCATTGCCGCCCAGAACGAGGAAAGGCTGCGCGTCAACCGCGAGCGCCTAGCCTACTGGGAGGGTGTGGGTGCCCAGGTCAGCGATACCGTGGCCAGGCTGGTGCGTGAGTCCGCAGCCTGAGGGAACAGACGCCCCCGATAAACTGGTGGTGATGGGGCGGATCGCCGCCCCCTACGGGGTCAAGGGCTGGGTCAAGGTGCATGCCTACACCGAATATCTGGACAGTCTGCTGGATTATCCGCTCTGGCGACTGGGCAAGGATGGTGCCTGGCGGTCCTATCGCGTGCTAGAGGGGCGTTTGCACAACCGATTTCTCCTCGCCGAACTGGAGGGCGTGGTCGACCGGGACGCGGCGGAGCGCCTGCGGGGCATGGAAGTCGCCGTGGCGCGAGATGAACTCCCCAAGCCGGACGAGGACGAGTATTACTGGGCCGATCTGATCGGCCTCAATGTGGTCAATGCCTCCGGTGTGAGCCTGGGGCGGGTTAAGGGTCTGCTGGAGACGGGGGCCCATGACGTGTTGCGGGTGATCGGTGACCGGGAGCGTCTGATCCCTTTCACCGCCCCCATCGTGCTGGAGGTCGACCTGTCCGCCGGCTACATCCGGGTGGATTGGGAAGCGGACTACTGAGGACTGCCCGAGGTGACGCCATGCTATCACGTCGTCACCCTGTTTCCGGGCATGTTCGCTGCCCTCACGGAGTTCGGGGTCAGCGGCCGGGCGGTCAAGCAGGGTCTGGTGCGGTTGAAGTGCTGGAATCCGCGCGACTTCACCACCGATGGCTACCGCACCGTGGACGACCGGCCTTTTGGCGGCGGTCCGGGCATGGTGATGCTGGTGGAGCCGTTGGACCTGGCTCTTACTGCGGTGAAGGCCGAATTGGGGCGGCAGGGTCTGATACGGCCGCGCATGGTGCATCTCTCGCCCCAGGGGCGGGTGCTGAACCATGCGCTGGTCGAGGAACTGTCGCGCGAGCCGGCGCTGGTGCTGTTGGCGGGACGCTACGAGGGCATCGACGAGAGGCTGCACGAGCGCCATCGCATGGAGGAGATCTCCATCGGCGATTACGTCCTCTCCGGCGGCGAACTGCCGGCCATGGTGCTGCTGGACGCGCTGATCCGCCATGTCCCCGGGGCCCTGGGGCACGCAGACTCGGCGGCGGAAGACTCCTTCGCCGATGGCCTGCTGGACTGCCCGCATTACACCCGGCCCGAGGATTACCTCGGGCTGAAGGTCCCCGGCGTGCTGCGCTCGGGCGACCACGCCGCGGTGAGCCGCTGGCGTCTGAAGGCGTCCTTGCGGCGGACATTGGAAAGGCGGCCGGAACTGCTGGCGCAGCGGATCCTAAGTCGTCTGGAGCAGGAATTGCTGGACGAGATTCGTTCAGAAGCCGATCCGGATCGAACCGGATCAGAGTGAGAAACGGTGTCATGTCTCCGCGCAGACCTCTGTCACCCACAACGTGAAAGGAAATGCGATGAACCTGATACAGCAGCTCGAACAGGAAGAGATTGCCCGTCTGGGCAAGTCCGTGCCGGAATTCTCCCCCGGCGACACCGTGGTGGTTCAGGTCAAGGTGAAGGAAGGCAACCGCGAGCGGCTGCAAGCCTATGAAGGCGTGGTGATCGCCAAGCGCAACCGGGGACTAAACTCCTCCTTCATCGTGCGCAAGGTCTCTGCCGGCGAGGGGGTCGAACGGACCTTCCAGACCTACTCTCCGCTCGTGGCCGCCATCGAGGTCAAGCGCCGCGGTGACGTGCGCCGGGCCAAGCTCTACTACCTGCGCAACCGCTCGGGCAAATCGGCGCGCATCAAGGAAAAACTCAGCGCCACTAAGGACAAGGCGAGCTGATGCGAGAGGGGGAGCGGTGAGCGGGAAACGGTGAACATTAAAACCGCGCTCTCCCTCACCCCATCAAAGTATGGGTGCCAGTGTTGCCCAGACCCGCTCGAGGATCAGCGGCTGGGCCGCGGCATTGGGATGGATGCCGTCGGCGAGAAAGTACTCCGGCCGATCGGCAAATCCTTCCAGCAGAAAAGGGACGAAGGCGGTGCGGTGCCGGCGCGCCAAATCGGCGTAGACCGCCGTAAATTGACGCGTGTAGGCGGGTCCGAAATTGGGCGGCATACGCATACCCGCCAGCAGGACCCTAGCGTTGTGTCGCCGGGCCGCCCGGATTATGGTCTCCAAGTTGGACTGCAGCTCAATTGCGGGCAGTCCGCGCAGACCGTCATTGCCGCCTAGGGCCAGGATCAACACCGTCGGTCTGTGCTGACGCAACAGGGTCTCGATGCGGCTTGCGCCACCGGCGCTGGTCTCGCCGCTGATGCTGGCATTGACCACACGGTAGTTGAACTTTCGCTCGCTTAAGCGCGCCTCCAGAAGCGCAACCCAGCCTGACTGCCGGGGCAGTCCATAGGCAGCCGAGAGGCTATCGCCTAAGACCAGGATGGTGCCCCCGGAAGCAAGGGCTGCGGGCACCAGCAAAAGCGAGAACAGTAAGACGAAGAGGATGTGCATGGCAGCAGGAGCGCATGACGATGTGATCGTTCAGACCCGTGGCCTGGGCAAGGTGGTTCCCAGCGGCGACGGCAGCCTGACCATCCTCGAGGATATCGACTTCAGCGCCCGCGCGGGAGAGGCGGTGGCCATCCTGGGCGCGTCCGGCTCCGGCAAGTCCACCCTGCTCGGGCTCATGGCCGGACTGGACACGCCCAGTTCCGGGCGGGTCTGGCTCGACGGCATCGACATCACCGAACTAGACGAGGACGGTCGCGCCAGCCTGCGGGCCCGTCTGCTGGGCTTCGTCTTCCAGTCCTTCCAGCTCCTGCCCGCCTTCACCGCCCTAGAGAACGTCATGCTTCCCCTGGAACTGGCGGGCGCGGCCGATGCCGAGGCCAAGGCGAAGCAGATGCTCGTCCGGGTCGGTCTAGGCGCGCGCCTGCACCATTATCCCAAGCACCTCTCCGGCGGCGAGCAGCAAAGGGTGGCCTTAGCCCGCGCCTTCGTGATGCGGCCCCGCCTCCTGCTGGCGGACGAGCCCACCGGCAATCTGGATGCCG
>DAITOH010000110.1:0-3727 GCA_036834225.1 Thiobacillaceae bacterium
CGGAGCAGGCGCAGCCCGAATCGACCGCACCTGAGCAGCCGCAGGAGGCTGTGACCGCCAGCCTGGAGGAACGTCTGCGGCAAGCCGAACTCAAAGCCGCCGAGCATCGCGACGCCTGGCTGCGGGCCAAGGCCGAGGCCGAGAATGCGCGCCGGCGCGCCCAGGATGAGGTGGAAAAGGCACGCAAGTACGCCCTGGACAAATTCGCCGGCGAATTGCTGGTCGTGAAGGACAGTCTGGAGGCCGCCCTGGCGGTCGGCGAGGAGGCTACGCTGGAGAGTCTGAGGAGCGGTGTAGAGCTCACGCTCAAGCAGTTGTCCAGCGCGTTGGAGAGGAACCACGTGCGCGAGGTGTATCCCCTGGGTGAGAAATTCGATCCACACCTGCATCAGGCCATCGCCATGGTGGAGGGGGAGGGCGAGGCCAATACGGTAGCCAGTGTGCTGCAGAAGGGCTATCTGCTGCACGAGCGCGTATTACGGCCGGCTTTGGTGACCGTATACCAGGGCCATGCTTGAAGTTCCACGCAACAAACCCATATCGCAATCAGGTTGAAACATTCACGCAAGGGATAGGGAAATGGGAAAGATCATCGGCATCGACCTGGGCACCACCAACTCCTGTGTCGCCATCATGGAGGGCAACAAGCCCAAGGTCATCGAAAACTCCGAGGGCGCGCGTACGACGCCCTCCGTCGTCGCCTACAGCGATGACGGCGAGATCCTCGTGGGCGCGCCGGCCAAGCGCCAGGCGGTCACCAACCCGAAGAACACGCTGTACGCCATCAAACGGCTGATCGGACGCCGTTTCGAGGAAAAGGAGGTGCAGAAGGACATCGGCCTGATGCCCTTCAAGATCATCCGTGCAGACAACGGCGATGCCTGGGTGGAGGTGCGGGGTGAGAAGAAGGCCCCGCCCCAGGTCAGCGCGGAAGTGCTAAAGAAGATGAAAAAGACCGCCGAGGACTATCTCGGCGAGACCGTCACCGAGGCCGTGATCACCGTACCGGCCTACTTCAACGACAGCCAGCGCCAGGCCACCAAGGACGCCGGCCGCATCGCCGGCCTCGAGGTCAAGCGCATCATCAACGAGCCCACCGCCGCGGCCCTAGCCTACGGCTTGGACAAAAAGCGCGGCGACCAGAAGATCGCCGTCTATGACCTGGGTGGCGGTACCTTCGACATCTCCATCATCGAGATCGCCGAGGTCGAAGGCGAACACCAGTTCGAGGTGCTCTCCACCAACGGCGACACCTTCCTGGGCGGCGAGGACTTCGACCAGCGCCTCATCGACTACATCATCGAGGAGTTCAAGAAGGAGCAGGGGGTCGATCTCAAGAACGACGTCCTGGCCCTGCAGCGCCTGAAAGAGGCAGCGGAGAAGGCCAAGATCGAGTTGTCATCCTCCAAGCAGACCGAAATTAACCTGCCTTACATCACGGCGGACGCCACCGGCCCGAAACACTTGGCGATGAAGATCACCCGCGCCAAGTTCGAGTCCCTGGTGGAAGACCTCATCGAGCGCACCATCGAGCCTTGCCGCATCGCCATCAAGGATGCGGGTGTCAAGGTTAGCGACATCGACGAGGTGATCCTGGTCGGCGGCATGACGCGCATGCCCAAGGTGCAGGACAAGGTGAAGGAATTCTTCGGGCGCGAGCCGCGCAAGGATGTCAACCCGGACGAGGCGGTGGCCATCGGTGCCGCCATCCAGGGTGGTGTGTTACAGGGCGAGGTGCGCGATGTCCTGCTGCTCGACGTCACGCCGCTATCCCTGGGTATCGAGACCTTGGGCGGCGTGATGACCAAGCTCATCCCGAAGAACACCACCATCCCGACGCGCGCCTCGCAGGTGTTCTCCACGGCGGAAGACAATCAGACCGCGGTCACCATCCACGTGTTGCAAGGCGAGCGGGAAATGGCCTCGGGCAACAAGAGCCTAGGTCAGTTCAACCTCACCGACATCCCGCCTGCGCCACGCGGCGTGCCGCAGATCGAGGTCACCTTCGACATCGACGCCAACGGTATCCTGCATGTCTCGGCCAAGGACAAGGCCACCGGCAAGGAGAACAAGATCCGCATCCAGGCTAGCTCCGGCCTCACCGAGGAGGAGATCCAGCGCATGATCAAGGATGCCGAGGCGCACGCCGCCGAGGATCGCAAGGCCTACGAACTGGCCAATGCGCGCAACCAGGCAGATGCCATGATCCATTCGGTGCGCAAGACGCTGAAGGATTACGGCGACAAGGTCAGTGGCGAGGACAAGGCCAAGATCGAGGCCGCCATCAAGGCCGCCGAGGAGGCCATCCGCGGCACCGACAAGGCCGAGATCGAGGCCAAGACCCAGGCCTTGGCCGAGGCCTCGCACAAGCTGGCCGAGCGGATGTACGCCCAGCAAGGTGGCGCTCAGCCTGGTGATAGCGGCCCCGGTGCGACCGGGGGCAAGAAGAAGGCCGACGAGGACGTGGTCGACGCGGAGTTCGAGGAAGTCAAAGACAAGTAAGCGGTGAGCGGTAGGCGGTGAGCGGTTCGAACCGCTCACCGCTTTTTGCTATCCGCCGATCACTCACCGCCAACCGCTCACGAACATGGCAAAGCGCGACTACTACGAAGTTCTCGGCGTCCACAAGGGCGCCTCCGAGGACGAGATCAAGAAGGCCTTCCGCAAACTGGCCATGAAGTATCACCCGGACCGCAATCCGGGCAGGCACGACGTGGAGGAGAAGTTTAAGGAGGCCAAGGAGGCCTACGACGTCCTGAGCGATGCCCAGAAGCGGGCGGCCTATGACCGGTACGGCCATGCCGGCGTGGACCCGGGCATGGCCGGGGCCGGCGCGGCCGGGGCGGGTTTTCGCGACTTCGCCGACGCCTTCTCGGACATCTTCGGCGACATCTTCGGTGCCGGGCGAGGGGGGCGCTCCCAGGTCTACCGCGGCGCCGACCTACACTATAACCTGGAGATCAGCCTGGAAGAGGCGGCGCGCGGCACGGAGACCAAGATCCGCGTGCCGGTCATGGTCCAGTGCGACCTCTGCCACGGCAGCGGCGCTAAGCCGGGCACCGAGCCGGTCACCTGCCCGACCTGTGGCGGCTATGGTCAAGTGCGCATGCAGCAGGGCTTCTTCTCCATCCAGCAGACCTGCCCGCGCTGCCACGGCAGCGGCCGCGTCATCGCCGAGCCGTGCCCGCGCTGCCACGGCGAGGGACGCATCAAGCAGCACAAGACCCTTTCGGTGCGCATCCCGGCCGGGGTGGACGAGGGTGACCGCATCCGCCTCACGGGCGAGGGCGAGGCCGGCATCAACGGCGGCCCGCCGGGCGATCTCTATGTCATGGTGCACATTAAGCCGCATCCCGTCTTCACGCGCGACCACGACGACCTGCATTGCGAGATGCCCATCTCCTTCGCCACCGCGGCCTTGGGCGGCGAGATCCACATCCCCACCCTCGATGGCCACGCCGTTATCCGGATCCCGGAGGAGACCCAGACCGGCAAGGTCTTTCGGCTACGCGGCAAGGGCATCAAGGGGGTGCGAAGCGACCGACCCGGCGACCTGCTCTGCCGCGTCGTCGTCGAGACCCCGGTCAACCTGACCGAGCGGCAGAAGGAATTGCTGCGGGAATTCGAAACCTGCTGCCAGGCCGGCAAACACCACCCCAAAGCCAAGAGCTTCATGGACAAGGTGAAGGAGTTCTTCGGGCAATAGGCCCGAAGGACGACTTCGCGT
>DAITOH010000110.1:3827-4700 GCA_036834225.1 Thiobacillaceae bacterium
TGCGGCGCAGGGTCATGCAGCGGAGCTGCGTGAGCCGCAGCCACAACCGCCCGGGAGTTCTTCGGGCAATAGGCCCGAAGGACGACTTCGCGTTGCGGCGCAGGGTCATGCAGCGGAGCTGCGTGAGCCGCAGCCACAACCGCCCGGGGGTTCTTCGGGCAGTGATGGCGGTGGCCGACTTGCTGAATTCGTGTTGCTCACGCGGAATGCCTTGTAGGAGGTCGGGCTTGAGCCCAACACCCAAAACCGTCGGCTTGAAGTCCGACCCACTGATTGTCCGACAGCATCAACACGGATTCAGGGACTTGATCTCGTCTTTTCGCGAGTGAGTCGTGTTCGGCGAGCCTCTGATATCTCTCCCAAACTTGCCCTGCCGTAAGACTCCAGACCATGCTTCGAGATCAAAACGCCAGAATTCTCCGAATAATCCGTACGAAGCGGCACTATGCTCGAATGGAGAAGACAAGCTGGTGATACGGTCGCCCGGGGCGAGGTGCTGGCCGTCCTAGACACCGAGACCTGCTCTAAGTCCGCTTTTGACCAAAGCGAGGACGCAGACGCCCCGTGCTGTCTGGGGACCATGCGGCCGCGGACATTGCTGTGTCGGAGCAGGCATGGCCGGCCGCGTCGCCCCGATCGCCGGCGTGCCCGCCCTGTCCGCCGGCGGTGGGGGAGCGCCAGGTGCGGCGGGTGCCCATGACGCGGCTTCGCCAGCGTACTGCCGAACGCATGCTAGAAGCCCAGCTATGGCCGCTATCCTCACCACTTTCAGCGAGATTGCAGGCCGAAAAGGGTCACCTTACGCCGCAGGGCGAGCAGATTGCCCTACACGGGGGCCAGAAAGCGCAGGGCACCGCAGAGGGCGTCGACGAT
>DAITOH010000111.1:0-4698 GCA_036834225.1 Thiobacillaceae bacterium
GGCGCCGCCGCACTGGGCGCGGATCTCCTTGCCGAAGGGCCAGGGCTGATGGGCTTCAATGTGCAGGGCGAAACGGGCGTTCTCACGCAGGGCACGGTGAAAGGCCTTGCAGGTTTCCTTGGCGGGGGCTTCGGTGCAGGTGATGGCCTCCCGCTCGGCCAGCAGCAGTTTGCGCGACTTGTGGCAGTCGGCGCAACGCGAGAGCAGGGCCCGCTCGAAAGGGCAGGGTAGCGCGATGGCGCTATCGCGCGCCCGCTTGTAGGCCTCTTCGTTGTAGCCGGACATAAGGCGGTGAGGGGTGAGGGGTGAGGGGGAGGCATTGTTTCCGCTCACCCCTGCGCCTGCTCAGTAGTCATCCCCCGCAAGGGAGGGATCGAGTTCCCGTGGCTGGGACAGGGTGTCCTCGGCGGCTAGCTCGTTCTCGGCGAAGATCATTTTCACCGTCTGACCCGAGGCCGGGTCCACGCCCTTGCGCAGTTCGTTGGCCATAGCCTTGGCCTCCTTGAAGCTCTCGGCTTGGCCCTGCTTTTCCAGGGTGTTCAGGGGGCCGATCTTGTAGACGAAATAAGGCATGTTAGGCTCCGACAGAAGTTGACTGTGATTGTCGGATTTATGCCTTTGCCGCACAAGCCCCGGGCCGCGCGCCGAGCTTCGGCTGCGCCCGTCACGCGAGCTTGCCGTGGCAGTGTTTATACTTCTTGCCTGAGCCGCAGGGACAGGGGTCGTTACGCCCCACCTTGGGCTGCTGGCGCTGGATGGGCTGTCTGGGTTTGGTCTGTGTCGCTTCACCGGGCTTGCCCAGGGCCTCGTCGTAGTCGGCGTGGTGGTATTGCACGTTCGACACGGCGGGGGTCTGCGTTTTGACGGCCCCCACGTCCGCTTCGGTGCGCACCTGCACCGTCAGGGTGATCTGGGTCACCTCGCGGGCGATGGCGTCCAGCATGGCCTCGAATAGCTCAAAGGCCTCGCGCTTGTATTCCTGCATCGGGTTCTTTTGGGCGTAGCCCCTCAAATGGATGCCCTGGCGCAGGTAGTCCATCGCCGCTAAGTGCTCGCGCCAGTGGGTGTCCAGGCTCTGCAGCAGGATGGCGCGCTCAAACTGGCGCAGGTTGTCCACGCCGGCCAGTTGCTCCTTGTGCGCATAGGCCGCGTCGGCGGCGGCCACGACCTTATCGCGCAGGCCTTGCTCGTCCAGTTTAGCATCCTGGTCCAGCCACTGCTGGATGGGTAGATTAAGCAAAAATTCGCCGGCCAGGTGCTGGGTTAAGCCGGCGATGTCCCACTGTTCGGCCATGCTGCCGGGCGGTATGAAGTCGTTGATGACGTTGTTGAGCACCTGCGCGCGCATGCCGCGGATGCCCTCGGACACATCGGTGGCCTTAAGCAGCTCGTTGCGCTGGGCATAGATGACCTTGCGCTGGTCGTTGGCCACGTCGTCGTATTCCAGCAGCTGCTTGCGGATGTCAAAGTTACGCTGCTCGACCTTGCGCTGGGCGGACTCGAGCGAGCGATTGACCATGCTGTGCTCGATGGCCTCGCCTTCGGGCATCTTGAGTTTATCCATGATCTTCATCAGCCGCTCGCCGCCAAAGATGCGTAGCAGTGGGTCCTCAAGGGAGAGGTAGAAGCGCGATGACCCCGGGTCGCCCTGGCGGCCGGCGCGGCCTCTAAGCTGGTTGTCCACCCGCCGCGACTCATGGCGCTCGGTGCCGATGATGTGCAGGCCACCGGCCTCGATCACCCGGTCGTGGAGCTTCTGCCACTCGTCACGCATGAGCGCGATCTTTGCGTGCTTGTCATCCTCGGACAGATTGGGATCCTCGCGGATGGCCTCCACCTCCTTGGCGATGGAACCGCCCAGCACAATGTCGGTGCCGCGGCCGGCCATGTTGGTGGCGATGGTGATGGCCCCCGGTAGGCCGGCCTGGGCCACGATCTCCGCCTCGCGCGCATGCTGCTTGGCGTTGAGCACCTGGTGCGGCAGGCCTTCCTTTTTGAGCAGCCCGGACAGGAACTCATTGACCTCGATGGAGGTGGTGCCCACCAGGACCGGCTGGCCGCGCTGATGGCAATCCTTGATGTCCTCGATCACCGCCTTCCATTTTTCGTTGGCGGTACGGAAGACCAGATCGTTCATGTCCTTGCGGATCATCGGCCGGTTAGTCGGGATGACCACCGTCTCCAGGCCGTAGATCTGCTGGAATTCATAGGCCTCGGTGTCCGCCGTGCCGGTCATGCCGGCGAGTTTCTTGTACATGCGGAAGTAGTTCTGGAAGGTGATCGAGGCTAAGGTCTGGTTTTCACGCTGGATCGGCACGCCTTCCTTGGCCTCCACCGCCTGGTGCAGTCCCTCGGACCAGCGCCGGCCGTGCATCAGGCGCCCGGTGAACTCGTCGACGATGATCACCTCGTTGTTCTGCACCACGTAGTGCTGGTCCTTGTGATAAAGCACGTGCGCGCGCAAGGCGGCGTAGACGTGATGCATAAGACGGATGTTGGTGGCGTCATAGAGGCTGCTGCCCTCGGGCAGCAGCCCCAGTTCGGTCAGGATCTGCTCCACCCGCTCGTGGCCGCGCTCGGTGAGCATGACCTGACGCGCCTTCTCGTCCACCGTGTAGTCACCGATGGGGCCGGTCTCGCCCTCCATGTATTCCTTCTCCTGACGCTCCAGTCGCGGCGGTACCAGGTTGATGCGCTGGTACATCTCGACGTTGTCGTCGGCCTGGCCGGAGATGATCAGCGGCGTCCTCGCTTCGTCAATGAGGATGGAGTCGACCTCGTCGACGATGGCATAGTTGAGCGGTCGCTGCACCCGCTGGCTGGGGTGGAAGACCATGTTGTCGCGTAGATAGTCGAAGCCGTACTCGTTGCTCGTGCCGTAGGTGATGTCGGCGGCGTAGGCGGCCTGCTTCTCCTCCCCGGGCTGCTGCGAGTAGATCACGCCCACGCTCATGCCGAGGAAGGTGTAGATCTTGCCCATCCACTCGGCGTCGCGGCTGGCGAGGTAGTCGTTGACGGTGACCACGTGCACGCCCTTGCCCGGCAGGGCATTGAGATAGACCGCCAGGGTAGCCACCAGGGTCTTGCCCTCGCCGGTGCGCATCTCGGCGATCTTGCCCTGATGCAGGGCAATGCCGCCGATTAGCTGGACGTCGTAATGGCGCATGCCCAAGGTGCGCTTGCTGGCCTCGCGCACGGCGGCGAAGGCCTCGGGCAGCAGCTGGTCGAGGGTTTGACCCTTCTTTAGGCGCGCTCGGAATTCGGCCGTCTTCGCCTGCAGCGCTTCGTCGGAGAGCTTCTCGAATTCCGGCTCCAGGGCATTGATCTTGCTCACAGTCAAGCGATATTGCTTGAGCAGCCGCTCATTGCGACTGCCGAAGATCTTTTTCAGGACGTTGAGAGGCATGAAGGCTTGTGTGGATGTGGGGTCGGATGCGGGCGACGGCCGTCGGCGGCCGGCCCCTAGATTCAATGGTAACATAGGCCGGAGTACCCCTCTGTTAAGCTTGGCTTAGGTTCCGGCATGACCCGCCCTGATGCTTCAGCGCCCCCGCCCGCCTTGCATCCGCCGCCCGAGACTGAGGGCGGCCATGCTGCCGCGCCGCGGCGGTCCTCGCCCCTGCAGCGGGTTGGCGGGATATTGGCCGAGGACCGGTCGCTCGCCCTGCTGCTGCCGGAGGCCAGACGCTTAGCCGAACTCAACCGCCTGTTTGCGCGGGTTGTCCCAACCGGCCTGGCGCGTGCCTGTCGCGTGGCTGCGGTGACGGGCGAGACCGCCCTGGTCTATTGCGGCAACGGGGCGGCGGCAGCGCGCGTGCGTAGCCAAACCAGGACTCTAGCGCGTGCGCTGAGCGCCGAAGGTTGCGCGGTGAGTAAGATCAAGGTCAAGGTGCGCGCGGACTGGGCTGCCCCCGACAGGCCGGCCAAGCAGGGCATGGGCGAGTCGGCCCTCTCGGCGTGGCGTGCCCTGGACGGCTCGCTCCCGCCGGGTGATCTGAAAGAGGCCGTGCAGCGGTTGCTGCAGCATCAGCGCATGGCCGCGCGCTAGCGCTTGCGTGTGTGTGATCGGGCACCTTTACCGGAGGCTACCACCCGCATCCCGATCCCTGAACCTGATGCCCCCAAGCGACAACATCTTCCTCATCGGGCTCATGGGTGCCGGCAAGACCACCATCGGCCGTGTCCTGGCGCGACAGCGCCAGCTTGGCTTCGTCGACTCGGATCACGAAATCGTCACGCGTTGCGGCGTGCCCATCCCCACCATCTTCGAGATCGAGGGTGAGGCGGGTTTTCGCCGCAGGGAGTCAGCCGTGCTCGACGAACTGACTCAACGTCACGGCATCGTCCTAGCCACCGGCGGCGGGGCCGTGCTCGACCCGGAGAATCGGAGCCGGTTGAAAGCCCGCGGCACCGTGGTCTATCTGCGTGCCCAGCCGCAGGAGCTCTGGCTGCGTACCCGGCACGATCGCAATCGCCCCCTGCTGCAGACCGGCGATCCCCTCAAGAAGCTGCAAGAGCTCTATGCGGTGCGGCATCCGCTCTACATGGAGACGGCCCACATCGTGCTAGATACCGGACGACAGAGCGTGTATAGCCTAATCGCCAGACTGGAGCGTCGGCTGGCCGAAGCACACGCCGGAGAAGGCACGGGTGAGGCCGGATCATGTGGTTGAGCTGCATCCTGCTCGGACTGTTGCC
>DAITOH010000112.1:0-4665 GCA_036834225.1 Thiobacillaceae bacterium
CACCGCGCAACGCAGCGATCCGTACGCGCAGCAGGTTGTGCAGACCTTCCTTAATAGACAGGCAACCGCTCAGGAGCAGGTCGGAGAGGGCGACGAGCAATGGGGTGCGGTGCATGTCGGGGTCCGTGTGGTCATCGTGTCTACAAACAAATCATGATCCGGTGTGCGCCGACTGACAAGCCGGCGCTGGGCATCGGCAGCCGAGCGCAATTCCCGACATCAACCCAGTGATGATAACCGCCGGCGCGCGGGTTAACCTTCGCACTCTCTTATCCCGAGGTGCCTTGGATGGACACTGCCGGTTTCGTTGGCCTGGGGGTGATGGGCGCGCCGGTCTTAAGCGGCGAGGCCGGCGCACGCGCGGGCACCCTCTCGATCATGGTGGGCGGGCCGAAGCCTGCGCGCGCATCCTGCCCCTGTTGCAAGTGTTGGGAGTGAACATCGTGCACGTGGGCGAAACCGGCGCCAGCCAGGTGGCCAAGGCCTGCAACCAGATCGTGGTCCCTGCCACCTTGATGGGGGTGGCCGAGGCCCTGACCTTCGCCCGCCGCCAGGGGTGCTGCCGGTACTGGCGCTGCGCCGCAACCTGGTGGCCTGGCGGGCCAGCCTGCGCGCAGGGGCCTGGCAGAAGGCACGCAAGTTTTGCCTGTTCGACCATGAGATACACGACCTCCACGGTTCCACCCTGGGGCTGATCGGCCATGGCCGCATCGGCCGCGGGGTGGAGCGCTTAGCGCAGGCTTTCGGCATGCAGGTGCTGCGGGCGGAGCGCTATGGGGCAGCGACCTGCCGGCTAGGCCACACTCCCTTCGACGAGGTGCTGGCGCGCCGACCACCTCACCTTGCACTGCCTGCTCACGGAAAAGACGCGCGGCCTTATCGGCACGCGCAAGTTCAGCCTGATGAGGCGCAACGCCGTACTCATCAACTGCGCCCGCGGTGGCATCGTGGACGAACAGGCACTGCTCGCGGCACTCACCACCCGGCGCATCGCCGGGGCGGCCCTCGACGTGCTGGCCGTGAGGCCGCCCGTCGCAGGCAACCCCCTACTCGACCTGGACTTGCCTAACCTGCTCATCACCCCGCACGTGGCCTGGGCGGGCCGCGAGGCCATGCAGGCCCTGGGCGAGCAATTCTACACTGTGCTCTTAAGCGGTCCGCCGCCGCAGCCCAAGGTCCAGCTCAAGGCCAACGACGCCTACGGCTTCTTCGCCGGGCTGGGCGACCTGCTCACCACCGGGCCGACGCGGACTAATGTGAACGACTTTCGGGCGACCCTGATAAGCTGACCGGCTCGCCCACCTTAAGCCCCAGCAGTTCGGCGGCCGAGGCGCGGTTGGCGGCGATCTCCACCAGGCCGACGCTGTTGACATACCAGAAGGCCTCGCCCTTGGGGGCCTCGGCATAAGTGCGGTGGTGCGGCAGGGTCCGGCCCTTGACCTCGAGGCCGCCGCCCTGCATGAGCCCGCCGCGGATGCCGGTCCAGGCGTTGCCGTAGTGGTCGATGTAGATCACCCGCGGCAGGTCGGCGGGGTCGAACTGCACCGTCGGGGCGGCGACGGGTTCCAGGTCCGCCTGCTCAAACGTGCCGGCGGCGATGCGGGCGGCGATGGGCGCGAACAGGTCGCGCCCATGGAAGGTGTCGGACAGCCGCTTAGGCCGCCAGCGGATGCGCCAATAGCGCGCCGTGGCGGCGCGGGCGGCGACGATGCTCAAAAGGCCGTTGTCCGGCCCCACGTACCAGCGCCCGTCGGCCTGCACCACCAGGGTCTCGCGCGGCCCGCCCACACCCGGGTCCACCACAGCGAGGAAGACGCTGTCTGCCGGGAAGGCGTCTTTGAGGGCATCGAGCAGCTGGGCGCCGGCATGGGCATTGAAGTTAGGCACGGTGTGCAGCAGGTCGATCACCGGCAGGCCCGGTGCCAGACGGGCGCATACCGCCTTGATCTGGCCCACGTAGGGGTCGCTCCAGCCGAAGTCGGTAAACAGCACCAGCATGGCTTAAGCACGTTGTGGGGCGAGCTGGGCGATGTCGGCGACACTGTTCATAATGCGGGCGATCTGGCTGAGCAGGGCCAGTCGGTTGGCGCGCAGCAGTGGCTCGTCCACCATGACCATGACCTCGTTGAAGAAGCGGTCCACCGCCGGGCGGGTGGTGGCCAGCTCGCACAGCGCGCCGGTGTAGTCCAGCCTCGCCAGCCGGGCCTCTACCTGCGGCTGCACCGCAAGCAAGGTTTGATACAGCTCCCGCTCCGCGTCTTCCTGCAGCAGGGCGGGGTCGATGTCGGCAGCGGCCGCACTGGTCTTTTTGAGCAGATTCTGGATGCGCTTGTTGGCGGCAGCTAGGGCCTGCGCCTCCGGCAGCTGCCGGAACTGCGCCACCGCGGCAAGCCTGGCCGGCACGTGGTCAATACGCCGGGGCTGCTGCGCTACCACCGCTTCCACCTCGTCGTGGGCGTATCCCCGCTCGCGCAGATAGACCCGAAGCCGCTCCTGTATGAACAGGAAAACATCCACCGGCGTGCTGTCGGCGACCTGCTCGCGGTCAAACTGGGCGTGCGCGAGCTCCAATAGATGCATGAGATCTAGCGGCAAGGTGCACTCTAGCAGCATGCGCAGCACCCCCAGGGCGGCGCGCCTTAGGGCATAGGGGTCCTTGTCACCGGTGGGCCGCTCGCCGATGCCAAACAGGCCGATCAGGGCATCGAGCCGGTCGGCCAAGGCCAAGGCCAAGGCGAGGTTGCCCTCCGGGAGCCGGTCACCGGCGTAGCGGGGGCGGTAATGGTCCTCGATGGCTGCCGCGATGCGCTCGTCTTCGCCATCGTGCAAGGCGTAGTAGCGGCCCATCACCCCCTGCAGCTCGGGGAACTCGCCTACCATGTCGGTGACGAGGTCGGCCTTGGCGAGCAGCGCGGCGCGGGCGGCTAAATCTGCGTCGGCCTGCAGCTTGTGGGCAATAGCCGTGGAAAGACGCACAAGCCGTCGCACCCGCTCGCCCTGGCTGCCCAGGCGGTTGTGATAGACCACCTGTTCCAGGTCGGCGACCCGGTCGGCGAGGCGGCGCCTGCGATCCTGGTCGTAGAAGAACTTGGCGTCCGCAAGCCGCGCCCGCAGCACACGCTCGTTGCCCGCGATGACCAGCTCGGGCTGCGGTGATGCCAGGTTGGCGACCATAAGAAAGCGCGGCAGCAGCCGGCCGTTGGCGTCCAACAGTGGGAAATAGCGCTGATGGCTTTGCATGGACAGGATCAGGCACTCCTGCGGCAAGCTCAGGAACTCGGCATCGAACGTGCCCTTGAGCACCACCGGCCATTCCGTCAGGGCGGTGACCTCATCTAAGAGCTCCGGTGGCATGAGCACCTGCTCCACGCCGGCGGCCGCGACGAGCGCCGTCTCGATACTGCGGCGGCGTGCGGTGAAATCTGCCTCGACATAGCCCTCGCCACGCAGCGTCTCGACATAGGTGTCGGCCGAGGCGATGCAAAGCTCGCCCGCACCCATGAAGCGGTGGCCGCGGGTGACGCGCCCGGAGGCAAAACCCAGCACCCGGCCGGGCACGACCTGGCTGCCGTGCAGCATGACAAGCCCGTGCACCGGCCGCACGAATTCGGCTTCGCCCGATCCCCAGCGCATGAGCTTGGGGATGGGCAGCCTGCGCACAGCCTCCTCAACGAGATCCTGCAGACAGTCGGCCAGCCTGCGCCCCTGGGCGGTGTAGCGGTAAAACAGAGTCTCGCTTTTGCCATCTGAGCGGCGTTCGAAATGTGCGAGCGCGACCTCGGGGATGCCCTTAGCAGCCAGCTTCCTGAGCAGTGCAGTCGTGGGTCGGCCCTCCGCGTCCAGGGCCACGGCCACCGGCATGATCTTCTCCGTCACCGTCTTGCTTGGCGCTTGCGTCCGCACGGCGGTCACGCGCACAGCAAGCCGCCGCGGCGTGGCATACCAGGTCCAGACGGCCTCAGGCTCGAGCAGATGCTCGCGCGCAAGGCCCGCGTGCACCTGGGCGGCGAAGGCCTCCGCTAAGCGAGTCAGGACCTTAGGCGGCAACTCCTCGGTGAGGAGTTCGACGAGCAGTGTCTCCGGTTTCATAGGAAGACGCGGTGCCTTAGGCAACGGTCGGCGGGGCGGCTGCAAGCCGCAGGCGTTCGATCTCGGTCTGCTCTTCCGCGCCGATCCAAGGTTCGCTGCCGTCTAGCCGCAGCATGGGAAAGCCGAGGGCCGCGCGGGCGTCGTAGTAAGCCTGGGCCACGCGCCTAGCCAGCGTCCGCACGCGACCGATGTAGGCCGCCCGTTCGGTCACCGAAATGGCGCCGCGGGCGTCGAGCAGGTTGAAGGTGTGCGAGCACTTCATGACCATCTCGTAGGCGGGCAGCGGCAGGTTCGCGTCCATGAGGCGGTTGGCCTCGACCTCGTAGTCGTTGAACTGCTGGAACAGCCAGGCGGTGTTGGCGTGCTCAAAGTTGTATTTCGACTGCTCGACCTCGTTTTGGTGGAAGACATCGCCATAGGTCACACCGGGCGCGTACTCTAGAGCATAGACGTTCTCTACCCCCTGCAGGTACATGGCTAGGCGCTCTAGCCCATAGGTGATCTCGCCTAGCACCGGCCGGCACTTCAAGCCCCCCACCTCCTGGAAATAGGTGAACTGGGTCACCTCCATGCCGT
>DAITOH010000113.1:0-4656 GCA_036834225.1 Thiobacillaceae bacterium
GGGCTCGTCCTCTAGCTCACTGGCTAGGCGTTCGGCCGCAAGCCAGGCCCAAGTCAGCCCCCGCGAGGCCAGTCCCATCAGCGCGTAAGCCCCAGGCATGCGCGGCACGTCGCGCAGCCGGGCCTCACGGTCCGCGGGCGAAGCCGCGGCTAAAGCCCCCACTACCGGCAGCCGGTCCGGCGGCACGCAGCGAAAACCGACGCGACCGTCGAGCCGGGCGGCATCGAGCCCGCCCCCCGCACCAGGCAGGATTTGCGCCAAGCGCATGAGGTTGCCGGCGTGCCCTTCGGCGCGCGGCAGGGGGTCGTCGTCGAAATCGTAGGAGGCCCCGACGCAGACCAGCCCGTCTGTTGCCGGCGTCAGATAGCCCTCGCGGCACAGGGCGAGGCGGATGTCCGGCAACTGTGCGCTCGGGATGTGACTGACCTGTCCGCGCACCCGCTTGAGGGGCAGACTGGGGGCATCCGCCGGCCAGAGGGTGCCGGCGCCGCTGGCCAGGATGACGACTGGCGCAGCGGCGAGCACCCGTCCGCTGGCGTCCACAGCCTGCCAGCGGTCGGCGTGTCGCGTAAGCGCCGCCACGTCCTCACCATATCGAGCTTCCAGGGCATCAGCGCAGCTAGCAAGGAGCGCAGCACACACGCTGGGGGGAGAGGCCCAGCCGCCTTGCGGGAAAAGCCAGCCGCCCTGGGCGAGTGGCCACCCGGCGAGGCTGGAGGCCTCGTCGCGGCCGAGGTAGCGCACGTAGTCCGGCGGATAGGCCCAGGCCGCCACCACCTCGCGCTGATGGGCCTCGTGGACGGCGTCGCGGGCGATCTGCAGCACGCCGCAGCCCGCCCAGCGCGGCGGCGGCGTCAGAGCCGACCAGGCTCTCAAGCTGTGCAAGTAGGCGGCGCGGGTGAAGCGGGAGGCGATGTTGTCGTCCATGGACAGCAGCGGCCGGACGATGCCGGCCAGGTTGCCGGACGCCTCGCGGGCGGGCTGCCGATGGCGCTCCAGGAGGGTGAGGCGCCAGCCGCGCACGGCCAGGCGTGCGCAGATCGCGCTGCCGGCCAGGCCCGCGCCGATGACCAGGGCGTGCCGCGCCGGCGCGGGTCTGGCTGAGCCTTCCGCCGATGCCGCCGGACCGGCCGGCAGGTGAGCGGCCAGCATCTCCCGTTTGCGCCCATAGCCGGGACGCCGCTCGCAGCGGAATCCGGCCGCCGCGAGACCCGAGCGCACCGCCGCCGCCACGCTCCAGGTGGCCAGGGTGGCATTGGGCGCGGCCAGCTGGGCGAGCCGCTTAAACAGGGCGGGCGACCACAGGTCCGGATTCTTGCGCGGATCGAAGCCGTCCAGATAACAGGCATCGACCCGCGCCGACAGGCGTGGCAGCAGGCGCAGCGCGTCGCCGAACATCAGGGTGAGGACAACACGCCCCGCCTCCAGCTCGATGCGGTGCAGGCCCGGGGTGAGCACCGGCCAGTGCGCCCGCAACTGTTGCGCCAGGGGCCCGAACTGGGGCCAGCGTCGGTGCAGGGTGGCGAGGTCGGCAGCGGTGAAGGGGTGGCGTTCGACCGAGACGTAGTGCAGCCGCCGGCAGGCCTGCGGGTCGGCACGCCAGGCGGCCCAGGTGGCGAGGAAGTTCAGTCCGGTGCCAAAGCCGGTCTCCAGGATGACGAAGCGATCCCGGCCACGCCAGCGTTCCGGCAGCCCGTTGCCGCGCAGGAAGACGTGCTCGGCCTGGCCGGGCCCACCGTCGGCGGAGTAGTAGACGTCGCCAAAATCCGCTGACCAGGGCGTGCCGTCCTCTAAGAAGGCTAAGCGGGCGGGGGTCAGGGGCATGGGGTGAGGGGGATTTTCCGTCATCCGCCCCCCATGGCGGGCGACAAATGGGGCAGGAAGACAATGAGACCGATCAGCGCCGCACCGATGGCCGAGAGCAGGACGCCGGCGGCGGCGAGGTCCTTGGCCTGGCCGATGAGGGGGTCGCGTTCGCGGCTGATGCGGTCGGCGAGGGTCTCCACGGCGGTGTTGAGGGCCTCCATGCCCAGCACCCAGAAGATGCACAGGATGAGCAGGGCCCATTCGGCGGTGCTGACCCGGAACTGCAAGCCGGCCAGGAGCACCAGGCCCGCGGCCGCCAGCTCAATGCGGAAGTTGCGCTCGCGGCTGGCAAGTCTAATACCGCGCAAGGCGTGTCCGAAGCTCGCGAGCAGAGCGCGCAAGGCTCGCGTCCTCAGCCAGTGCGCTGATAGGTGCCAACCAGCTCGGCGCGGGCCAGGATGTGGCCCTGCATGGCCTGCTCCAAGGCGCCCTTGGTGGGCTGCCCGAGGTCGGGCAGCACGCAGTCTAGGGCATACAGGGTGTGGAAATAGCGATGCCGGCCCTTAGGCGGGCAGGGACCGCCGTAGCCGGTGCGCCCCCAGTCGTTCTTGCCCTCCAGGGTGCCGGCAGGCAGCACCCGCGCGGCCTCGGGTAGCCCGGCGCAGTCGGCCGGCAGGTTGTACAGCACCCAGTGCACCCAGATGCGCCGGGGGGCATCGGGGCTGGGCACGTCGGGGTCGTGCACGATCAGGGCAAGACGCTGCGTGCCAGCGGGGATGTCCGCGAAGGTAAGCGGCGGGGAGACATCGCGGCCGTCGCAGGTATAAAGGCGCGGGATCTCGGTGAGGTGCGCGAAGGCTGGGGAAAGGATTTGCATATCGTCTCCTTCAGGGATGCGTCATGGCAATCAGCAATCGGTCTGGTCGAACACCTCGGCCAGCGCGGCGGCGTCCAGCACATAGTCGTGGTTGCAGATCTCGTCGTGGATGCGGAGCTCGCCCCGTTCCGCTAAGACCGCCTCGCATTCGGTCCGGCCTAGGCTCGTCAGCATGCGGCGCACCTTGTCCCAGTCCCTGGGGCAGTGATAGACGACCCGCCGCGGGTCGTAGACACGGATGTCCTCCTCCGGGAAGACGCGGGTGAGGAGCTTGACGGTGGGCAGCCCCAACAGTTCCTCCGCACGCAGGGTCTGGGCAAGTTGCGTGACCCGGTTCCAGCCGTCGCCGTCCTTGAGATCGGCGCCGGGGAGTTTTTGCAGCAGCAGGCCCGCGGCCACCGTCTCCGAGGCAGCCAAGAACAGGCGGGCGGGCTGTTGCTCTGAGCGGGCCAGGTAGTGCTCGAAGATGGCGGCAATGGAATCGCCGTCCAGCGGCACCAGGCTCTGGTAGGGCTGGCGCATGCCCGGCACCTCCAGGGTGAGGGTCAGCCGGCCATGGCCCATCAGCTCCGGGATGGGCGCGGCCGCGGTCCCGGGTGCGCAACGGGCCATGCCCCTAAGCCGCAGCTGCTGGTCACAGTCTAAGACCAGCAGGTTGACCTGCCCCTCGCCTTTGAGCTGGAAGGTCACGCGACCGGGCTGTTTGAGGTTGGCGGCGATGAGCACCGTCACCGCGGCCATCTCGCCCAGCAGGCCGAGCGCGGGGGCGGGATAGGCCCGAGCCTTGAGCATCTGCCGCCAGGCGTCGTGCAATTGCACGTAGGCGCCGCGGATGTCGAGGTGCTCGAAGATGAAGGCGCGGAAATTGTCTTGGACGGCAGGTTGGGACAAGGCCGACTCCGTGTGTGGATGCACCTATTCTAGCGCCGGCGCAGAATGGGCTTATCATCATCGATCGTCATCGTGCGGAGGGCAGGATGAGACTACTGACCTGGAACATCCAGTGGGGGCGCGGCATGGACGGTCGTGTGGACCTGGCGCGCATCGCCGCCGAGATCCGGTCCATGGGCCCCTTCGACGTGATCTGCCTGCAGGAGGTGGCGGTGAATTTCCCCGGTCTGCCCGGCAGCCGGGGCGAAGACGGGATGGCGGTCCTATCCGCCCACCTGCCGGGCTATACGCCGGTCTATGCGCCCGCCACCGACCTGCCGGACGGACGTGGCGGACGACGGCTGTTCGGCAACGCCATCTTTTCCCGCCTGCCGGTGGGTCAGGTCTGGCGTCACCTGCTGCCCTGGCCGTCCGACCCGGCGGTGCCGAGCATGCAGCGGGTGCTGCTGGAGGCGGTGATCGACGCACCCTTCGGTGCGCTGCGGGTGATGACCACGCACCTGGAGTACTACTCGCGCGCGCAGCGCCTGGCGCAAATCGACGCCATCCGGCGCCTGCATGCCGAGGCCTGCGCCCACGCTTTAAGCCCGCGCCCGGGCAAGGGTGAGGAGGGCGGCAGCTTCGAGGTCCTGCCCCGGCCTGCATCGGCCCTGTTGTGCGGGGACATGAATTTTCCCGCCCCCGCAGAGGAACGCGCCCGCCTCCTGGCCCCGCTGGAATCCGGCGCGCCGGCCTTCCTGGACAGCTGGCAGGTGCTGCACGGCGCCGCGCCTCATGCGCCTACGGTAGGCATCCATCCGGTGGATTTCGTCGACCGGCCGGAATGCTACGACTTCTGGTTCCTGACCGAGGACCTGGCGCCGCGTCTGCGCGCGCACGAGGTGAATCAGGCCACAGAGGCCTCGGATCATCAGCCGGTGTGGGTGGAGCTAGACGCGGGCTGAGCAGTCAGGCGCCAGACGCGGGGTGCGGGCCGTCAGGCACGGCTTGGCGCGCGCACGGCGACCAGGTGGGTTGCGTTCAGGGTCAGATACCTGGGCACGAACGGGCCGGGATGCCCAGGGAGACGGTCAGACGGGTCT
>DAITOH010000114.1:0-4626 GCA_036834225.1 Thiobacillaceae bacterium
CCCCGCCTCCATTTGCGCTTGCAGCTTAACGGCGCGCATCGCAGCAATCCCTGTCCATCCCTTTACCAACCTTTGAGGTCTGACCATGTCGGTTTCCGAATTGCAAGTGCAGACGGCTCTGAAGGAGCTGATCGATCCCAACACGCAAAAAGATTTCATCTCCACCAAGTCCGCACGCAACATCAGGGTCGATGGTGGCAAGGTCAGCCTGGATGTGGTGCTGCCCTATCCGGCGAAAATGGTCATAGCCGAAATCAAACAGATCATCGAGGACAAGCTGCGCAGCATCCCCGGCGTCGAGACCGTCGAGGCCAATGTCACCTGGAAGATCGTTGCCCACAGCGTGCAGCGTGGAGTGAAGCTGATCCCGGGGGTGAAGAACATCATCGCCGTCGCCTCCGGCAAGGGCGGCGTGGGCAAGTCCACCATCGCCGTCAACCTGGCCCTGGCGCTGGCCGCAGAGGGCGCCAGGGTGGGGATGCTGGACGCCGACATCTATGGCCCCTCCCAGCCCACCATGCTGGGCATCCATGGCCGGCCGGAATCTGAGGACGGCCAGTCGCTAGAGCCGATGCTGGGGCATGGTCTACAGGTGATGTCGATCGGTTTTCTGGTCGACGTCGAGACACCCATGGTCTGGCGCGGCCCGATGGTCACCCAGGCCCTGGAGCAGTTGCTGAACAATACCAAATGGAAGGATCTGGACTATCTGGTGGTGGATCTGCCACCGGGCACCGGCGACATCCAGCTGACCCTGGCCCAGCGCGTGCCGGTCACCGGTGCGGTGATCGTCACCACCCCCCAGGACATCGCGCTAATCGATGCCCGCAAAGGGCTCAAGATGTTCGAAAAGGTCGGTGTGCCCATCCTGGGGGTCGTCGAGAACATGTCTATCCACATCTGCTCCAAGTGCGGCCATGAGGAGCACATCTTCGGCGAGGGTGGCGGCGAACGCATGTGCAAGGATTACGGTGTCGAGTTCCTGGGCGGCCTACCCCTGGATATCCGCATCCGCGAGGAGACCGACTCTGGCAAGCCCACCGTGGTGGCCGAGCCGAAGTCGCGCATTGCCGAGATCTACCGGCAGATCGCCCGCCGTATAGCGGTGAAGGTGGGCGACTTGGCGGTGGACTACACGGCCAAGTTTCCCAGTATCGTCATCCAGAACACTTAAGAGGGGCAGACGAAAAGCGTGAGGTATCATGCCTCACGCTTTTTCCTTTCCGTCGACGCTATGAGCATCAAGTCAGACCGGTGGATACGCCGCATGGCCCTGGAACACGGCATGATCGAACCCTTCGAGCCGGGCCAGATCAATGAGGCAGGCGGCCACAGGATCGTCTCCTACGGCACCTCGAGCTACGGCTACGACGTGCGCTGCGCCGACGAATTTAAGCTGTTCACCAACATCAACACCACCATCGTCGATCCTAAGAACTTCGACCCGAATTCCTTCGTCGAGGTGAGGGGCGAATCCTGCATCATCCCACCCAACTCCTTTGCCCTGGCACGCACGGTGGAGTATTTCCGCATCCCCCGGAACATTCTGACCATCTGCCTCGGCAAGAGCACCTATGCGCGCTGTGGCATCATCGTCAACGTCACCCCGCTGGAGCCCGAATGGGAGGGCCACGTGACCCTGGAGTTCTCCAATACCACACCGCTGCCGGCGCGCATCTACGCCAACGAGGGCGTGGCGCAGATGCTGTTCCTGGAGTCTGACGAGGTGTGCGAGACCTCCTACCGCGACCGCGGTGGCAAGTACCAGGGCCAGACCGGCGTGACCCTGCCGAAGATCTAGTGAGGAGTGCAATCCCGCCACGCCCAACGACCGCTCCACATCTGGCGCACGATTCGCAAGGTCGTGTGGTATAGCCGTAGATAACCCTTACCCCTCACTGACATGCGCTTCCGTTTCCCTGTCGTCATCATCGACGAAGACTTCCGCTCCGAAAACCAGAGCGGGCTGTCCATCCGTGCGCTTGCGCAAGCCATCGAGAAGGAGGGCATCGAGGTGCTGGGGGTCACAAGCTACGGCGATCTGTCCTCCTTTGCGCAGCAACAGTCGCGCGCCTGCGCCTTCATCCTGTCGGTGGACGACGAGGAGCTGGCCAACGAGGAGGAGGAGACCATCGCCGAGCTTAGGGCCTTCGTCGAGGAGATCCGGTTCCGCAACGCCGAGATCCCGATCTTCCTGCACGGCGAGACGCGCACCGCCCGCCACATCCCCAACGACATCCTGCGCCAGCTCAACGGCTTCATCCACATGCTGGAGGACACGCCGGAATTCCTCGCCCGCTACATCGCCCGCGAGGCGCGCGCCTATCTGGACTCCATCGTGCCGCCCTTCTTCCGGGCGCTCACCCACTATGCCGCCGACGGATCCTATTCCTGGCACTGTCCTGGGCACTCCGGCGGGGTGGCCTTCTTGAAGAGCCCCATCGGCCAGATGTTCCACCAGTTCTTCGGCGAGAACCTGCTGCGCGCCGATGTCTGCAACGCGGTGGACGAGCTGGGCCAACTGCTCGACCACACCGGGCCCGTGGCCGCCAGCGAGCACAACGCTGCGCGTATCTTCAACTGCGATCACCTGTTCTTCGTCACCAACGGCACCAGCTCCTCGAACAAGATGGTCTGGCATGCGACCGTGGCCCCCAACGATATCGTCCTGGTCGACCGTAACTGCCACAAGTCGGTGCTGCACTCGATTATCATGACCGGGGCGATCCCCATCTTCCTCACGCCGACGCGCAACAACTACGGCATCATCGGACCCATCCCGCTAGACGAATTCAGGCCGGAGCACATCCAGAAGAAGATCGCCGCCCACCCCCTCGCGAAGGAGGTCAAGACTAAACCCAGGATCCTGACCATCACCCAGAGCACCTACGATGGCATCCTCTACAATGTCGACACCATCAAGGAGTTGTTGGGTGACTATGTCGACACCCTGCACTTCGACGAGGCGTGGCTTCCGCATGCCGCCTTTCATGACTTCTACCGGGGTATGCACGCCATCGGCAAGGACCGCCCGCGCTCGAAAGACGCCCTGGTATTCGCCACCCAGTCCACGCACAAGCTGCTCGCCGGGCTTTCCCAGGCTTCCCAGATCCTGGTGCAGGACTCGGAGAACCGGAAACTGGATTACCACCGCTTCAACGAGGCCTACCTGATGCACACCTCCACCTCGCCGCAGTACGCCATCATCGCCTCCTGCGACGTGGCGGCGGCAATGATGGAACCGCCGGGTGGCACCGCACTGGTGGAGGAATCCATCCTCGAGGCCCTGGACTTCCGCCGCGCCATGCGCAAGGTGGATGCCGAGTTCGGCCAGGACTGGTGGTTCAAGGTCTGGGGCCCGGACCATCTGGCCGAGGAGGGCATCGGCAGCCGGGAGGACTGGATTCTGGGTTCGCGTGAGCGCTGGCACGGCTTCGGCGACATCGCCAACGGCTTCAACATGCTCGACCCGATCAAGGCCACGGTCATCACCCCCGGCCTGGATGTGGATGGCGACTTCGCCGACTGGGGCATCCCGGCCGCGATCGTCACCAAATACTTGGCCGAGCACGGCGTCATCGTCGAGAAGACCGGGCTTTATTCCTTCTTCATCATGTTCACCATCGGCATCACCAAGGGCCGCTGGAATACCCTCGTGACGGCGCTACAGCAGTTCAAGGCCGACTATGACGGGAACCAGCCCCTGTGGCGGGTGCTGCCGGAGTTCGTGGAGAAGCAGCCGCGCTACGAGAAGATCGGTCTCAAAGACCTATGCGATCAGATCCATGCCATCTACAAGGCCAACGACGTGGCGCGGCTGACCACCGAGATGTACCTGTCCGAGATGGCCCCGGCCATGAAGCCCTCGGACGCCTTCGCCAAAATGGTCCACCGGGAGATCGAGCGGGTGGAGATCGACCGGCTGGAAGGCCGCATCACCAGCGTGCTGCTCACGCCCTATCCGCCCGGTATCCCGCTGCTCATCCCCGGCGAGCGATTCAATGCCACCATCGTGCGCTATCTGCAATTCATCCGCGAGTTCAACGACCGCTTCCCGGGTTTCGAGACCGACGTGCACGGGCTGGTGAAGGACAGGGACAACGGCAAGACCCGGTATTTCGTGGATTGCGTCATATAGCAGGTGCCGCGCACACCATCCTCTTACTGCATCCGGTACGGCACGGCCGAAGGTGTGCGGCGGGTTGACAAGCCGTGTCCCCTTGTTACAATTCCCGACAAAGTTTGTCAGGATTAGGAAACGATCATGAGCATACAGGACACCATCCGCGAACAGGTCAGCACCCATCCCGTCGTTCTCTACATGAAGGGCACGCCCCAGTTCCCCCAGTGCGGTTTTTCCGCCAATGCCGTGGCGATCCTGCGCGCCTGCGGTGTGGAGCAATTCTTCAGCGTCAACGTGCTGGAGGACAACGCCATCCGCGAAGGCGTCAAGCAGTATGCCAACTGGCCCACCATCCCTCAGCTCTACATCAACGGCCAGTTCGTCGGCGGCTCCGACATCATGCGCGAGATGTATCAAAGCGGCGAGTTGCAGAAGCTGCTGCACGACATCCCTGCCAAGTAGCCCGGGTTGACCCCGTCCCGAGCCGGCAGGCTCGGGATCGC
>DAITOH010000115.1:0-4598 GCA_036834225.1 Thiobacillaceae bacterium
TGATGACGCGGCTGCGCCGGACTGAACGCCTATCTGGACGCCTTGGCGGCCGATCCCGCAAGCTTGCGCGCCCTGGCCGCCCTGGGATATCTGCTTGCCCAGCGGCGACACTACGACCTGGCCGAGCCTGTCTTGAGCAGGCGGCGCAGCTTGCGCCGGGGCGGGCCGATCCCTGGTTCAACCTGGGTTATGCCCAGAGCAAGGCCGGTCGGCACGCGGCGGCGATCGCGTCTAGCAAGCTGTTAAACTGGCCCAAGAGGATCGCCAGGCGTGAGCGCCGCTTAGGTTCCGGCAGGGTGTTGGGGCCGTAACGGACCAGCCGCGCCTGGGCCTCGGCAGCGCTTAGCCCGCGACTGTAATCCACCTGCTGCCGGCCCAACACCGCCTCCGCGGGCAGCGTCTGCCACTGAGCGTTCTAGGGGCGGGCTATTTCTGCACTGGCGGACGCGCTGCTGCGGGTTTGGCCGGGCGGGGCTCGTTGAAGTCGGAGAAGAACAGGGTGATGAGTTCCGTCTAGCCGCGCGAGAACCCCGCCACGAAGGCGAGCTTAGGCCGATCCTTCTTCAGGTTTTCGGTCAGGTCGTACAGGCGCAGTAGCTATCCGGCTCGGCCTCCGTGTAGCGCTCTAGCCATTCCTTGTAGGCGGTCACCACTTAGACCAGCCGATCGCGCCGGTTGCGAAACCGGGATAAGCCGCTTTACAGGCCGTAGTTCATGATTTAGGCGCCCTCATCTGCAGACATCGCTCCACCCTCGCCGGCTTAAAGAGGGGCTGGACGCTCCTTCGGCGGGATTTTTTTGCGTGACTGCAACCGCTCGGCGAGAAAGGTTAAGTCTCAGTGCCACATATTCGATCGAAGCGGTGTTGGTCGCGTCCTCCACCGTCGGGACGCGCGGCCTTATCGGATTAGGCCGCCGGCCCACTGTTCCAGTGCTGCAACCGGCAGGATCAGGAGCACCTGCATCAGGATCAGGGCCACCAGGGGCGTCAGATCGACGCCCCCGATGGGGGGCACGAGGCGTTGCAGGGGATTTAGACAAGGCCGGGCTAAGGCATAAAACACCGGCGCGAACGGCGAGAATGGGTTGATCCAGGACAGCACCGCCTGGATGATGATCAGCCCCATCAGCACGTAGATGGCGAGTCTTAAGGCGGCGGCGAGAGCCAGGAGCAGGAAACCGGGCAGTACGCCGATGCCGGCGATCAGGTAGGGATAGCCGTCCAGCCAGAACACGCTCATCACAGCCAGCAATTCGGCCAGGTAGAACAGGACGAGACTCGCCAGGTCCAGCCCGAGCAGACCCGGCACGACACGCCGGGCCGGGCGCACGCCGAAGTCGGTCACCTTGACGATGAACTGGGCGAAGGGATTGTGAAAGGGCACCCGCGCCCATTGCATGTAAAAGCGCAGCCAGAAGGCGACAGCGAAGAGGTCGAAGAACGTGCGCAGGAGGAACTGCAAGGCGTCGGTGAGCATCAGGCGTCCCTGCCCAGCAGATCGCCCAGTTCACGGCTGCGCAAGGCCGCGGCACGCACCGCCTCGGCCAGGGCGAGCTTGACCTGGCGCTGTTCCAGGACCTGGAGGCCCCGCTCCGTGGTGCCACCCTTGGATGTGACACGCTCGCGCAGTTCGGCGGGGGAGGCCTTGTCCTTGATGGCCAGTGCGGACGCGCCGAAGAAGGTGTGCAGGGCCAGAAGGCGCGCGTTCTCGGGTGGCAGGCCCAGCTCCGCCGCCACTTCCTCCAGGGCCTCGATGAAGTAGAAGACATAGGCCGGGCCGCTACCGGAGACGGCGGTGATCGCGTCGATTAGGGCCTCGTCCTCCACCCACACCACTTCGCCCAGCGCCTCCATGATGCGGGTGGCCTGTTCCCGCTGCGCGGAGGTCACGCCGGGCAGGGCATACATCCCAGTGATGCCGGCACCCACCAGGGCCGGCGTGTTGGGCATTGCCCGGACCACCGCCGCGTGCCCCGACAGCCAGCGGGAGATGTCCCTGGCACGGACCCCGGCCGCCACGGAGAGGATGAGCTGACCCGGATTAGGGGTGGGCAGCGTGGCTAAGGCCGCCTGCAACTGTTGCGGTTTGACCGCTAGGACCAGGATGTCCGCAGTCTCGATGAGCGGGCTGTCAGGCTCGAAGACCTGGACCGACAGGTTTGCCTTAAGCCAGGCGCGCCGTCCCGGATCGAGCTCCACGACGACGATGTCCTCGCCACGAAACCCCTTTTGCAATAGCCCCCCCATGAGGGCGGCGGCCATGTTGCCGCCGCCAAGAAAGCCCAGCTTCATCCCCGCCCCTTGCGTCGTTGATCCTCATTTGGCCGTGGGCGCACGCGCACCGAAGATGGCAGTACCCACCCTCACGATCGTAGCGCCTTCCGCGATGGCCGCCTCCAGATCCTCGGACATGCCCATGGACAGGCAGTCCACCGCCAGGCCCTGGTGTTGCGCCTCCCGCAGCACTTCGGCCAGCACGCGAAAATGGTTGCGCTGGGTCTGCGGATCCTCGCTGGGGGGCGGTATGGTCATGAAGCCGCGCAGGCGCAAACGGGGTAATTCTGCCACGAGGCGGGCTAGCGGCAGGGCCTCCTGGGGGGCGACGCCGCGTTTGCTCGTCTCGCCGCCCACGTTCACCTGCACGCAGACCTGCAGCGGCGGAAGGTGTGGGGGCCGCTGCCGGGCCAGGCGCTCGGCGATGTCCGCGCGGTCAATGCTGTGCACCCAGGCGAAGTGTTCGGCGATAGCCCGAGTCTTGTTGCGCTGCAGGGCGCCGATGAAATGCCATTCGATGGGCAGCTCGGCGAGTTCTGCCTGTTTCGCCAGGGCCTCCTGCACGTAGCTTTCGCCAAAGGCCCGTTGGCCGGCGGCCCAGGCCGCGCGGATGGCACCGGCCGGGAAGGTCTTGCTGACCGCCAGCAGGGTCACTGAGAGCGGGTCGCGACCGGCCTGGGCACAGGCGGTGGCGATGCGGCCGAGGACGGCTTGCAAGGCCGCTTCGATTGTGCCCATAATGTCCCAAAGTTCTTCCGAAGGTTTGCGTAAACTACGGAATTATAATGGAAATTTCTGATCTTCTCACCTTCACGGTCAAAAACAAGGCCTCCGACCTGCACCTGTCCGCGGGACTGCCGCCCATGATCCGGGTGCATGGCGATGTCCGGCGCATCAACGTGCCGCCGCTCGACCACAACCAGGTCAAGGCCATGATCTACGACATCATGAGCGATGCCCAGCGCAAGGCCTACGAGGAGCACCTGGAGACCGATTTCTCCTTCGAGCTACCCGCGGTGGCGCGCTTTCGGGTCAATGCCTTTAACCAGGCGCGCGGCTGCGGCGCGGTGTTCCGCACCATCCCCAGCAAGGTGCTGACCCTGGAGGAGCTGCAGGCACCCAAGATCTTCAAGGACATCTCCGACCAGCCGCGCGGCCTTGTGCTGGTGACCGGGCCCACCGGCTCCGGCAAGTCCACCACCTTAGCGGCCATGCTGGACTACATCAACGAGAACCAGCACGGCCACATCCTCACCATCGAGGACCCGATCGAATTCGTGCACCAGAGCAAGAAGTGTCTGATCAACCAGCGCGAGGTCGGACCGCACACGCATAGCTTCGCCAACGCCCTGAGGAGCGCCCTGCGCGAGGATCCGGACGTGATCCTGGTGGGCGAGATGCGCGACCTAGAGACCATCCGTCTGGCGCTGACCGGGGCCGAGACTGGTCACCTGGTGTTCGGCACGCTGCACACCAGCTCGGCCGCCAAGACCATAGACCGCATCGTCGACGTCTTTCCGGCGGCGGAGAAGGAGATGGTGCGCTCCATGCTGTCGGAGTCGCTGCGCGCGGTGATCTCCCAGACGCTCGTCAAACGTAAGGACGGCAACGGGCGTGTTGCTGCGCACGAGATCATGATCGGCACGCCTGCCATCCGCAACCTGATCCGGGAAAACAAGGTGGCGCAGATGTATTCCGCCATCCAGACCGGTCAGTCCGTGGGCATGCAGACCCTGGACCAGGCCCTGATGGAGCTGGTCAAGCGCAACGTCATCGCCGCAGCCGAGGCCCGTGCGGTGGCGGTCAACAAGGACATGTTCATCGGCTGAGTCATGAACAGCACGCTGCCCAAACCGATTGCCGACTGGCTGCGCCTGATGGTGGCGCACAAGGCCTCCGACCTGTTCCTGACCGCCGGTTTTCCGCCGGCGATCAAGCTGGACGGCCGGGTCACCCCGATCTCGAAGCAGACCCTCACCCCGGCGGATACCCTGAACATAGCCCGCTCGGTGATGACCGAGCGCGTGCGGGCCGAATTCGATGCCCACAACGAGGCCAATTTCGCCATCCACGACCTGGAGATCGGGCGCTTCCGCGTGAGCGCCTTCGTGCAGCAGGGGCGGGTGGGGGTGGTGTTCCGGCTGGTGAACACACGCATCCCCAAGCTGGAGGAACTGCACCTGCCGCCCATCCTGCAGGACATCGCCATGATGCCGCGCGGACTGGTGCTGGTGGTAGGCGCCACCGGCAGCGGCAAGAGCACCAGCTTGGCGGCCATGATCGGCCACCGCAACCAGAACGCTAAGGAGCACATCATCACGGT
>DAITOH010000116.1:0-4552 GCA_036834225.1 Thiobacillaceae bacterium
GCCGGCAGCAGGCCAAGCTCGGCGCAACGTTTCAGGAGTGCGATGTTGCCGACGTTGGCGGTGAGCTCGGGGTAGGCATGGGCGTGCGCGAGCACCAGGTATTGCACGGCAAACTCCACATCCACCAGTCCGCCCGCATCGTGCTTAAGGTCGAATAACCCGCTTGTGTTGGGGTGGCCGTCAAACATCCTTTGGCGCATCTCCAGCACCTCGGTCCTGAGCTTGTCATTGTTGCGCGGCAGGCACAGCAACGCCTGCCGGACGGCCTCGAAGCGTTCGCCCACGCGCCTGTCGCCGCAGCAGAAGCGGGCACGGGTCAACGCCTGGTGTTCCCAGGTCCAGGCCTGGTGGCGCTGGTAGTCCTCGAAGGCGGCGAGGCTTGCCACCAGCAGGCCGGCGGTGCCGTCCGGCCGCAGGCGCACGTCGGTCTCGTAGAGCACCCCGGCGGCGGTAGGAGTGGTAAGCCAGGTGATGAGCCGCTTAGCCAGCCGGGCATAGATGACCTGGGCCTCGGGGTGGTCGTCGTCGTGCAGGAAGACCAGGTCCAGGTCGGAGGCATAGCCTAGCTCCCTGCCCCCCAGCTTGCCGTAGGCGATGACGGCGAAGGCAGGCTGGTCGCGATAACGGTCCTTGAGCCCTGACCAGACCAGGTCCAGGGTCGCCTCCACCAGCAGGTCGGCCAGTGCGCTCAGGTGATCGGACAGCTGCTCGATGGTCAAGCGCCCGGCCAGGTCTTGTGCCAGCAGACGGAAGGTGGCGCTTTGCTTGAATTGGCGCAGCGCGTCCATCTGCCGCTCCACGTCCCCCGTAAGTTCCGCCAGCCGCCCGGCGAGTTCCACACGCGCCGCCCCCCAGTCCGGCTCGACGTAGAGGGCGCGGGGGTCGAGTAGCTCATCGAGCAGATGCGGCCGCTGCCGCAGGTACTGCGCGGCCCAGGGACTGGCGCTTGCCAGGCGGGCAATCCGTGCCAAAGTCTGGGGGTATTCCTGCATGAGCCGCAGATAGGGCGCGCGTCCACTCACCGTCTCAAGCAGATCCAGCATGCGGGCTAGGGTGTCGTCCGGATTGTCGAGACCGGCCGCCACCTCCAGCATGGGGGCCATGAGCATGTCTAGGGCAGTCTGGCTTGCGGCTGGCAGCGACTTGTAGCGGCTGCTGCCGCGCAACCCCCGAAGCCGGACGAGGACGGCGGCGGGATCCTGGTAGCCGAGGTAGGCCAATCGCTCAAGGGCGGTCTCGTCGGCCTGCAGCCACAGCCCCGCCAGGGGATGGCCGGACTGGTCCTCCTGCGGCGCGCCGAAGACCTGCTCGAAGTGCTCGCTCACCCGCCGGCGCAGCACCTCCAGCCGCTGGGCGAAGCCCATCCAGTCTGGGTAGCCCATGGCCTGGGCCACTTTCAGCCGGTCGTCGGCCGCGGCCGGCAGCCGCTGGGTCTGGGCATCGTCCAGATATTGCAGGCGATGCTCCAGCCGGCGCAGGAAGACGTAGGCCTCATCGAGGAAGGCGGCCGAGTCGGCGGGTAGATGGCATTCGGCGAGCCGCGCCAGGATCTCGCGCGTGGGCCGCGCCTGCAGCACGACCTCGCGGCCGCCGCGGATTAACTGGAAGACCTGGGCGATGAACTCGATCTCGCGGATACCGCCCGGTCCTAGCTTGATGTCGTCCGCCTTGTCGCGGCGCGCCACCTCGCGCCGGATCTGGGCATGCAGCTCGCGCATGGCGGCGAAGGCGCCATAGTCGAGATAGCGGCGGAAGACGAAGGGGCGCCGCAGCTGCTCCAGCTCCTCGTGCCGCTCACCCGTCAGCGCTCGGCCCTTGATCCAGGCATAGCGCTCCCACTCCCGCGCCTGGGTGTAGAAATATTGCTCCAGCATGCCGAAGCTCACCACCAGGGGGCCGGAGTCGCCATAGGGGCGAAGCCGCATATCCACCCGGAAGACGAAGCCGTCGGCGCTGGCCTCGTTAAGCAACCGGATAAGCCGCTTGCCTAAGCGCACGAAGAACTCGTGGTTGTCGATCACACGCGGTCCGCTGGTGCGGCCTTCCTCCGGATAGACGAAGATGAGGTCGATGTCGGAGGAGACGTTAAGCTCGCGCCCGCCTAGCTTGCCCATGCCCACAACGATCATCCGTTGCGGCCGGCCTTCGGCATCTAGCGGCTCGCCGTAGATGGCGGCCAGATCGGCATGCAGGAAGTCGAGTGCGGTCTCGATCGCCACCTCGGCCAGATCGGTCATGCCGGCGGTGACCTCGGTAAGGTCGGCCAGCCCGGCTAAGTCGCGCACCATCAGGCGGGCTAGCACCCGCTGGCGCAGCCGGCGCAGGGCACGCGCGAGTTCCTTTTCGCTTGCGGGCGGCATCGGCAGCCGCGCCAACATCTCGGCGCGCGTGCAGGGGTGATCCAGGCTGGCGTTCACCTCCTGCGCGAGGGTCGCATCAGCCGCGAGCCGAGTGGCGAGCCAGCGGCTGTGGGCCGCGGCCTGCTGCAGCAAGGCGTGGGGATCGGACGTGGTCATGCCGGCAGTTTGAAATAAACCGCATTTTGGTCTAATTTCCCGGCTGTTGCCCTGCCTGTGGCAAGGGTTTCCGTCTCGAACCAACCCGCGAGGAGCGCCATGTCCACCATCGAATCCATCCTGCACGAAACCCGCGTCTTCCCGCCCAGCCCGGAGTTCGTCGCCCAGGCCAACGTCTCCGGCATGGAGGCCTACCGGGCCCTGTGCGACAAGGCAGAGGCCGATTACGAGGGCTTCTGGGGCGAGCTGGCGCGCACCCACATCCACTGGTTCAAACCCTTCACCCAGGTGCTGGACGAATCCAAGGCCCCTTTCTACCGCTGGTTTTACGACGGGGAGCTGAACGTCTCCTACAACTGCCTGGATCGCAACCTAAAGGCGCGCGGCGAGAAGACCGCCCTCATCTTCGAGGCCGACGACGGCGCCGTCACGCGTGTGACCTATCGCGAGCTCTACCAGCGGGTGTGCCGCTTCGCCAACGGGCTCAAAAGCCTGGGGGTGGGTAAGGGCGACCGCGTCATCGTCTACATGCCCATGTCGATCGAGGCCGTGGTGGCCATGCAGGCCTGCGCCCGCATCGGTGCGATTCACTCGGTGGTGTTCGGCGGTTTTTCCGCCAAGAGTCTGCACGAGCGCATCCAGGATGCGCGCGCCAAGCTGGTGGTCACCGCCGACGAGAGCCTGCGCGGCGGCAAGGCCATCGCGCTCAAGGCCGCCGTGGACGAGGCGCTCGGCATGGGCGACGTCGACTACGTGCAGAAGGTGGTGGTGTACAAACGCTCCGGCGCCGACATCGCCTGGAACGCCGCGCGCGACGTCTGGTGGCACGAGCTTATCGCCAACCAGGCCGATACCTGCCCCGCCGAGCCCATGAACGCAGAGGACCCGCTTTTCATCCTCTACACCTCGGGCTCCACCGGCAAGCCCAAGGGCGTGCAGCACGCCACCGGCGGCTATCTGCTGGGGGCCATCCTATCCATGCTGTGGGTGTTCGACGCCAAGCCCGACACCGACGTCTACTGGTGCACCGCCGACGTGGGCTGGATCACCGGCCACACCTATGTCGCCTACGGCCCGCTCGCCTTAGGGATGACCGAGGTGATCTTCGAAGGCATCCCCACCTACCCCCACCCCGGCCGCTTCTGGGAAATGATCGCCCGCCACCGCGTCACCACCTTCTACACCGCGCCCACCGCCATCCGCTCGCTGATCAAGCTCGGCGCGGACCTGCCTAGCCAATACGATCTCTCCAGTCTGCGCCTGCTCGGCACCGTGGGCGAGCCCATCAACCCCGAGGCCTGGATGTGGTACTACGAAACGGTCGGCGGCTCGCGCTGCCCCATCGTCGACACCTGGTGGCAGACCGAGACCGGTTCCAACATGATCTCGCCCCTGCCCGGCGCCACGCCGATCAAGCCCGGCACCTGCACCCTGCCGCTGCCCGGCATCATGGCTGCCGTGGTGGACGAGCACGGCCACCCGGTTGGCACCAATGCCGGCGGCTATCTGGTGATCCAGCGCCCCTTCCCCAGCCAGCTGCGCACCCTGTGGGGCGACCCCGAGCGCTTTCGCAAGACCTATTTCCCCGAGGAGCTGGGCGGCAGGACCTATCTCGCCGGCGACTCCGCCCGCCGCGACGAGGACGGCTACTTCTGGATCATGGGTCGCATCGACGACGTGCTCAACGTCTCCGGCCACCGCCTGGGCACCATGGAGATCGAATCCGCCCTGGTGGCCCACCCCCTTGTCGCCGAGGCCGCCGTGGTCGGCAAACCGCACGAGATCAAGGGCGAGGCGGTGGTGGCCTTCGTCGTGCTGCGGCGCACCCGCCCCACGGGCGAAGAGGCCAAGCAGATTGTCGCCGAACTACGCGAATGGGTCGGCAAGGAGATCGGCCCCATCGCCAAGCCGGACGACATCCGCTTTGGCGACAACCTGCCCAAGACCCGCTCCGGCAAGATCATGCGCCGCCTGTTGCGCGCCATCGCCAAGGGCGAAGAGATCACCTCCGACACCTCGACTTTGGAAAACCCGGC
>DAITOH010000117.1:0-1985 GCA_036834225.1 Thiobacillaceae bacterium
CTGCACGGCTCCCGAGTCCATGCGCGGCCTCACTCGTAACGCAGGGCGTCGATGGGAGATAGGCGCGCCGCCTTGCGCGCCGGCCACCAGCCGAAGAAGATGCCGACGATGCTGGCCGAGGCCACCGCCAGCACGACGGCATGCGGCTGCAGCACGACCTCCCAACCGGCGAAATGGCCCAGGGCGAGGGCGCTGCCGAGCCCCAGGGCGACGCCGGCTAAGGCGCCGATGAGGGACAGGATCACCGCCTCGGTGAGGAACTGGGTCAGGATGTCGCGCTCGCGCGCCCCCACCGCCAGACGGATGCCGATCTCGCGCGTGCGCTCGGTCACCGACACCAACATGATGTTCATGATGCCGATGCCGCCCACCAGCAGCGACACCCCGGCCACCGCCGCCAAAAGCCCCGATAACGCCCTGGAGGCGGCCTGCTCGGCCTCGACCACCTCCGAGAGGTTGCGGATGTTGAAGTCGTCGTCCTGGTCTGGCTGTAGGCGGTGACGCTGGCGCAGGAGTGTGCGCACCCGGGCCTCGGCCTCGGTCATGTCCACCCCGTCGGCCATCTTCACCGAGATGTGGCTAACACTGCGCTGCCGCCCCGGCCCGCCGCCTAGCACGCGGCTGCGGGCGGTGCTGATGGGCAGCAGCACGATGTCGTCCTGGTCGCTGCCGGAAAAGCTCTGCCCCTTGGGCGCTAGCAGGCCGACAATGGTAAAGGGGACGTTCTTGACGCGGATGACCTGGCCGGTGGGGTCGGTGCCGCCGAACAGCATGTCGGCCACCGTCTGCCCGACCACGGCCACCTTGGCGCCGGTACGCAGGTCGTTGTCGTCGAGTGCCCGGCCGCGCACGATGCGCCACTCGCGGGCAATGAGCCACTCCGGCGTGACGCCGAAGACGACCGTGGACCAGTTCAGGTTGCCGTGCACCACCTGCACCGTGCCGCGTATGCCTGGGCCGGCTGCCAACACGCCCGCGATCTCCTCGGCGATGGCGCGCGCGTCGCCTTCGGTCAGCGTGTTGCGGGATCCAGGGCCCAGGCGCACGCCGCTCGTGGTGACCGTACCCGGGAAGATGATCATGGTATTGCTGCCCAGGCTCTTCAACTGTGCCTCGACCGTGCGCTTGGCGCCCTCGCCCACCGCCAACATGGTGATGACCGCCGCCACGCCGATGATGATGCCCAGGGCGGTGAGCGCGCTCCTGAGCTTGTTGGCGCGCAGCGAGCGCAGGGCGCTTCGGGTGGTATCAAGCAGGTTCATGTCCGGGGCTGCGGGCTGAGGGGTGAGGCGCTTGGGTACCCGCCAGCAGATCGGCCGCGCGTGCCGGTCTCTCCACGGGACGATCCTCGATCACGCGGCCGTCGCGGAAGTGGATCACGCGCCGGGCGAAGGCGGCGATGTCGTGTTCGTGCGTGACCAGCACGATGGTGATGCCGGCAGCGTTGAGCTCCTGGAACAGGGCCATCAGCTCCAGGCTGGTGTGTGAGTCCAGCGCCCCGGTGGGTTCGTCGGCCAGGATCAGGGGCGGCTCGTTGATGAGCGCGCGGGCAATGGCCACCCGCTGTTGCTGGCCGCCGGAGAGCTGCCGCGGCAGATGGGCGGCGCGCTCTGCCAGGCCCACCTGAGCCAGCCGCTCGCGCGCACGCCGGTGGCGCTCGGCGGCTGGCACTCGGGCGTAGATCAGGGGCAGTTCGACGTTCTCCAGGGCGGTCATGCGCGGCAGCAAGTTGAAGCTCTGGAAGACAAAGCCGATGGTGCGATTACGCACCGCCGCTAAGCGGTCGGCGTCGAGCCGAGTGACGTCCTCCCCAGCGAGCAGGTAGCGACCGCCGTTGGGTCGGTCCAGGCAACCCAGTAGGTTCATAAAGGTGGACTTGCCCGAGCCGGACGGCCCCATCACGGCCACAAACTCGCCGCGCCCGATGGCGAGGCTCACCCCCCGCAGCGCCGGCACGGTGACCTCCCCCAGGCGGTACTCGCGCC
>DAITOH010000117.1:2085-4548 GCA_036834225.1 Thiobacillaceae bacterium
CTCACCCCTCACCCTCTTCACATGCCCATGCCGAAGGGCCGGGTCTGGCGTTTGGGCTTGGGCTTTGAGCCTTCCTCGTAGCCCAGGATGATCTCGGTGCCGTCCCTGATCTCGCCGCGCAGGACCTCGGTGGATTTGCCGTCGCTCACCCCCAGGCGCAGCGGCACCGGCTTGGGCTGGCCTCCTCCGTCCAGCGTCCACACCCTCCCGGGGATGCCCGGCCCCTCCTCGCGTTCGCGCACCTTTAGCTTGACCGGCGAGCCATCCGGATTGAGGGGGCGGAAACGCAGGGCCTCGTTCGGTACCATGAGCACGTTCTCGCGCTCGTCGGTGAGGATGCGGACGTTGGCGGTCATGCCCGGCAGCAGCTTGCCGTCAGGGTTGGCGGCGGTGGCCATGACGCTGTAGGTCACCACGTTGTTCACCGTCTGCGGCGCCTTGCGGATCTGCGTGACCTGGCCGCTGAAACGCTCGCCCGGGTAGGCATCGACGGTGAAGTGCACCTTCTGGCCTGGACGCACGCGGCCCACATCGGCCTCGTCCACGGCGATGTTCACCTCCATCTGACGCAGGTCCTGGGCGATGGTGAACAGCACAGGGGCCTGCAAGGAGGCGGCCACGGTCTGGCCCACGTCGACGTTGCGGCTGATGACCACGCCGTCGACAGGCGAGCGGATCACCGTATGCGCCAGTTCCACCTGGGCCTGGCGTAGCAAGGCCTGACGCTGCGCCACCAGGGCCTCGGCGTTGCTCACCTGGGCGGCGCTCACGCGCACGCCGGCCTCGGCCAGCCGTACCTCCTCGCGCGCCGTATCAAAGGCGGCCTGGGCGCTGTCCAGTTCCGCCGGCGACAGGAAGGCCTGGGCCACCAGCGCCTTCGTCCGCTCAAGCTTGCGGCCGGCATCGTCCAAGGCGATACGGGCCTTGGCGAGCTCCGCCTGGCGCACGGTGAGGCTATCGCGCGCCACCTGGGCGGCGCTCTCCGCCGCCCGCAGATCGGCCTGGGCCTGGGCCACCCGCGTCTTAAAGGCCTCCGGGTCGAGTCGGGCGATGACCTGTCCGCGCTTCACCGGTGAATTGAAGTCCGCCATTAGCTCGACGATCTGGCCGGAGACCTGCGAGCCCACCTGCACCGTCACCAGCGCCCCCAGGGTGCCGCTGGCCGACACCGCCGCCGAGAGCTTGCCTAGCTCCGCCTTGCCGAGCCGGTAGACCGGGCCGGATTCGGGTTTCTGCCAGGGTTGCCAGAACCACAGCGCGGCTGCGGCCAGGGCGATGACGAGCAGGAGTGGGAGCCAGCGTTGGAGGGCGTTTTGAGTGATCATCGGCAGACTTCAGGCGGGTCCGATTTCGAGTGGCGGGCTTAAGCGATGGAGTGCCCAGGCAGCCCATCGTTCCCGGTGGGTGGCGCGGCTGCGCGCGAGGCCAGATCCAGCCCATGACGCACCCGCTCGCACAGTTCCTCCGGCGTGCGCGAGATCACCTCCTCCGGCACATCGAACCGCTCGGTCAGCCGCCGGTGATCCTCGAAGCCGTAGGAGACGATGAAGGGGTGCATGCCGGTGCGGACGGCGGCGAGGAAGTCCTTGTGCTCGTCACCGCAGACATAAGCGCGCGCCGGGTTGATGCCCAGGCGCTCGCGCACCGCGCGGAAGTGGGCGGTCTTGGCATCGCTTAAGGGGACGGTGACCAGGAAATCGAGCGCGTCGGTGTCGATGCCGTGACGCCGGAAGAGCAGGCGCAGGGTCTCGGCCGGCTCGTGGGTGATGTTGCGCGTGACCAGGCCAACCCGAATGCCTGGGGCCTCGATCAAGTCCTGCATCAGTTCGGTGATGCCCGCAAACAGGCGCGCCTCCTCGCGGTAGACCTCGGTCAGGGTGGCGATGAGCTGCCGGCGCCGCTGCTTGCCGATCTGGCGCTTGAGGTTGGCGGGGAATTCCTTCAGCCCGCCGAGGTACTTGAACAGGTGGCGCCGTTTCTGAAAGCGCTCCAGGTCGCCGATGTCCATGCCGTGATGGGCGAAGGTGCGTTCGATGGCGCTGAAGGCGTCGATGGTGGTGCCATCCGCATCCAGGATGACGAGTCGTTCGGCGCTGGGGTACAAGGCGGTGTTCCGATCGGTTGTAAGGCTGCTGGACCATGACGACGGGTGGTCCAACCGTTCATGGCCAAGCGGCCATGAACGGTTGGGCGCCAAGATACTCGGCCCGCTCGGCTTTGGCGGCCTCATTGACGAGGATGCGTAAGGTTTCCCCGGCGCCATCCAGTCCGTTCTCGAGCAAGACCGCATAAGCGGCTTGCAGGGGGTTGGTTTCGACTCGCATAGCTATGATGGGCACACTCCTTTGTCGAAATCACGGCGTCACACCATGGCCGCGCTGCCTTGCCGGGCGAGCTGCTCCGGCGCTACGCGCCTACGCACCTCGTCCCGCGATCCTACCACCCAGCGGGCAAAACGGAATT
>DAITOH010000118.1:0-4522 GCA_036834225.1 Thiobacillaceae bacterium
CCGGCGCCGCCTCCGCCCGCGATATGGGCAAGGTCATGAACTGGCTAAAGCCGAGACTTGCCGGTCGCGCCGACATGACCGCCGTCTCGGCCCAGGTCAAGGCGGCCCTAGGTCAACCATAGCATCACCCAGAGGAGCCTGTCGGACTTGAGCGATCGTAGCGAGCCGGGTGGGAGAGCGAAAACAGTTTTGCGCGATTTCGAGGCGTATAGTGGGCCTATGCAACGAGAAATCGGGTAAAACGAGCCTGCGAGTTTCGGCGCAAGCCAAAAATGGACCGCTCTTCACACCGGCGCAGTAGATCAGCCTCAAGTCCGACAGGCTCTTAGGATTCGGGGGGCAACCATGATCCCCCAGGACTTCATCCAGACCCTGCTCGACCGCACCGATATCGTCGATGTGATCGAGCGCTACATCCCGCTTAGGAAGGCCGGCGCCAACTACCTGGCGCGTTGCCCCTTCCACAGCGAGAAGACCCCCTCCTTCACCGTCTCGCCCACCAAGCAGTTCTATCACTGCTTCGGCTGCGGCGCCCACGGCACGGCCATCACCTTCCTCATGGAATACGCCGGCATGGGCTTCGTCGAGGCGGTGAGGGAACTGGCGGCACGGGCGGGCATGCAGGTGCCCGATGCGTCGGACACTCAAGTCGAGGCGGAACATCACCGCGACAGCCTCTACGAAGTCATGACGCGGGCGGAACAGTATTACCGAGAAACGCTGAAGGCCACTCCAATTGCAATCGACTATCTCAAGGGGCGGGGGCTCACGGGGCAGACCGCCGCCCGTTTCGGCCTCGGTTATGCGCCGGACGACTGGCAGCCCCTCGCCAGCGTTTTCGCAGACTACCGCAACCCCCAGCTGGAGGAGGTCGGCCTGGTCGTCAACGCCGAGGGCGGCAAGCGTTATGACCGCTTCCGCGGGCGGGTGATGTTTCCGATCCGCAACGAGCGGGGCCGGGTGATCGCCTTCGGCGGTCGGGTGCTCGGCAGCGGCGAGCCCAAATACCTCAACTCTCCGGAGACGCCGCTGTTCTCCAAGGGCCGTGAGCTCTACGGCCTGTACGAACACCGGCGCGCCATCCAGCAGGCGGGTGAGGTGCTGGTGGTGGAAGGCTACATGGATGTGGTCATGCTGTCCCAGCACGGTGTGGACAACACGGTGGCCACCCTGGGCACGGCCGTCACGGCAGACCAGGTGCGGCGGCTGTTTCGTGTAGCGGACAGTGTCGTGTTCGCCTTCGACGGCGACGCTGCCGGGCGCAAGGCGGCCTGGCGCGCCCTTGAAAATACCCTCCCCCAGCTACCCGACGGCAAGCGCGCAGGTTTCATGTTCCTGCCCGAAGGCGAGGACCCGGACAGTTATGCACGCACCCGGGGTGGAGCAGCCTTCCGCCAGCTCGTCGCCCAGGCTATACCCCTGTCTGACTTCCTGATCGATAGCTTAACCCAGAAGACCGAACTGGCCTCCCAGGAGGGCCGGGTAAAACTCGTCAAGCTGGCGGAGCCCTATTTGCGCCAACTCACCCAAGCCCCCCTGCTGGCAGGCGCCCTGCGCCGCCGCCTGGCCGAGCTCACGGGACTGCCGGTCGAGCGCCGCGCGTTTCAGGGCAAGACAGGGCCCAGGCCGCAGTCGGCGCGCGTCCCACAGGTGCGGCCCTCACCCTGGCGCACGGCCCTTCTGGCCGTGCTCCAGAACCCCAACCTGGCACCCCAGCTCAAGACGCTGCAAACCGATCCGTCACCCGAGGCGCAGTTGTTGCGCGAAGTGCTCGACGCATTGGACCGTGCACCCCATCTGAACAGCACCCGGGATGTGATCGAGGTCTTCCGCGGCCAACCGCAACAGGCCGCCCTCGAGCATTACGCCGCCCAACTGATCACCCGCGGTTCGGACTACGACGCCGAGGCCGACCTGCGTTGTGCCCTCCAGAAGATCGAGCAACTGAGCCGGCGCAGGGAGTTGCAACGCCTAAGTCGCAAACCCTTAGCCGAACTGACCGCCGAGGAACAGCGACGTCTGCGCGAAGCCGCGCAGTACGTGAAACTGATGCCTGGCACGGGTGTCAATAACCCTGATGCTTAAATCGGCAGGCGGTTTCATGTACTATTGAGTAATTTTTCTCGAACCTCTCTTGCGAGTGTTTTGAGCGATGCCTACCCAGAAAAAGTCGGTCCAGGCCAAGCCTTCCACCCCAGCCAAGGTGGCGGCCAAACCTGCTCCCCAGGCCCCGGCCAAAGCGGCCGCCAAGTCGGCAACCGCAGTCAAACCGGCGCCAACCGTTCAGCCACCCAAGAAGCCCAGCGCCAAGGCCCGGGACGAAGTCAGGACCAAATCCGAACCGGCTGACGTCCAGCCCGTGTCTAAGGTTGCGGTAGCGACACGTGGTCGACCCAGCAGAAAGCCCGGCTCGAAGGCGGCAACGGCCAAGCAGCTGGCTGCGCAAAACCTGGCCAACGCCCTGCAGGGCGATGGCAAGGCCGACCAGGAAGACCGCCGCACGCGCCTGAAGACCCTCATCCTGCTGGGTAAGGAGCGGGGCTATCTGACCTATGCCGAGATCAACGATCACCTGCCCGACGACATGCTCGATGCCGAACAGATCGATGGCATCATCAGCATGATCAACGACATGGGCATCCAGGTCTACGACGAGGCACCCGACGCTGAGACCCTGCTCATGGCCGAAAGCGCCGCCCCCGTGGCGGACGAGGACGTGGTCGAGGAGGCCGAGGCGGCCCTGTCCAGTGTCGATTCGGAGTTCGGCCGCACCACGGATCCGGTGCGCATGTACATGCGCGAGATGGGGGCGGTGGAGCTCCTCACCCGCGAGGGCGAGATCGAGATCGCCAAGCGCATCGAGGAAGGTCTCAAGCACATGATGCAGGCCATTTCCGCCTGCCCGCTGACCATTGCCCAGATCCTGGACATGGCCGCCAAGGTCGAGAAGGACGAGATGCGCATCGACGAGCTGGTCGACGGCCTGATGGACAGTCAGGGCGAAGACATCAGCATGGAGATGGCCGAGCTCGAGGCGGGCGCCTGCGAGGAGGAAGAGGAAGAGGGCGAAGAAGGCGGCAGCGGCATGAGCGCGGCCAGTCTGGCCCAGCTCAAGGCCGATGCCCTCGAGCGCTTCAGAGCCATCCGTAAAAGCTTCGACAAGATGCGCATCGTCCGCGATCGGTACGGACTCGACAGCAAGCAATATCAGAAACTGCAGGAAGACATCACCAACCATCTGCTGGGCATCCGTTTCACCGCGCGCCAGGTGGAAAACCTGTGCGAGGGCGTGCGCAGCCTGGTGGAGGAAGTGCGTTCGCACGAACGCGCCATCATGGACATCGCCGTCAACAAGTGCGGCATGCCACGCAGCCACTTCATCAAGGTCTTCCCCGGCAACGAAGGCAAACCAGACTGGATCGCCAGCGAGATCGCCACGAAGGAACCCTACGCCGAGTTGCTCGCACGCCATCAGTACGACATCAACGAACACCAGCGCAAACTGGCCGAGCTGCAGGAGCGGGCGGAGCTACCGGTGAAGAAACTGAAGGACATCAATAAGCAGATGTCCACCGGCGAGGCCAAGGCACGCCGCGCCAAACGCGAGATGATCGAGGCCAACCTGCGGCTGGTGATCTCCATCGCCAAGAAGTACACCAACCGGGGGCTGCAGTTCCTGGACCTCATCCAGGAGGGCAACATCGGTCTGATGAAGGCGGTGGACAAGTTCGAATACCGCCGCGGCTACAAGTTCTCGACCTATGCCACCTGGTGGATCCGGCAGGCCATCACGCGCTCGATCGCCGACCAGGCGCGCACCATCCGCATCCCGGTGCACATGATCGAGACCATCAACAAGATGAACCGCATCAGCCGCCAGATCCTGCAGGAAACGGGCGAGGAGCCCGACCCGGCCACCCTCGCCGCCAAGATGGAGATGCCGGAGGAGAAGATCCGCAAGATCATGAAGATCTCCAAGGAGCCCATCTCCTTGGAGACCCCTATCGGCGACGACGAGGACAGCCGCCTGGGCGACTTCATCGAGGACTCCACGACCGTCGCCCCGGCTGAGGCCGCCATGTACTCGAGCCTGCGATGCGTAACCCAAGAGGTCCTCGACTCCCTCACTCCCCGGGAGGCGAAGGTGCTGCGCATGCGCTTCGGCATCGAGATGAACACCGACCATACCCTGGAGGAGGTCGGCAAGCAGTTCGATGTCACCCGCGAGCGCATCCGCCAGATCGAGGCCAAGGCGCTGCGGAAGCTACGCCACCCCTCCCGCTCCGAGCGGCTGCGCAGCTTCCTGGACTGAGTACACCGCAGGGCGGGACCGCCCGCCGTGCACGGGCCTCTAGCTCATGCCTGGTTAGAGCAGCGGACTCATAATCCGTTGGTGCTGGGTTCGACTCCCAGGGGGCCCACCAAGACAAATCAAGCGCTCACCGGCCAATGCGGCCGGTTTTCTATGGAAGGTCTGCACGACCGTCGCGAGCGGACGGAGCGCAAGGCGCACGGAGCGCAG
>DAITOH010000119.1:0-4480 GCA_036834225.1 Thiobacillaceae bacterium
AAGGGGGGTGGCCCGAAGGGCCGGGGGGTTACCCCACCCAGACCCGCGCATTGCGGAACAGCCGCAGCCAAGGTCCGTCTTCACCCCAGTCGTCCGGCCGCCAGGAGTGCTGGATGGCGCGGAAGACCCGCTCCGGGTGCGGCATCATGATGGTGAAGCGCCCGTCCGGCGTGGTCAGGCCGGTGATGCCGCGCGGTGAGCCGTTAGGGTTCAGCGGGTAGGTCTCGGTCACGCGCCCACGGTTGTCGACGTAGCGCAGACAGATCTGCGCCCGTTTCTGCTGGGCCCGACTGGCGAACACCGCCCGCCCCTCGCCGTGCGCTACAGCGATGGGCATGCGGCTGCCGGCCATGCCGGCGAATAGGATGGAGGGGTTTTCCGGCACCTCCACCATGACGAAGCGGGCCTCGAACTGCTCCGAGAGGTTGCGCTCGAAACGCGGCCAGTCCTGGGCGCCGGGGATGATTTCGCGGATGCGGCTCATCATCTGGCAGCCGTTGCACACCCCCAGCGCGAAGCTGTCGGTCCGATTGAAGAAGGCCTCGAACTCGTCCCGTCCGCGCGCGTTGTGCAGGATGGAGGCCGCCCAGCCGCCACCTGCCCCGAGCACGTCGCCGTAGCTGAAGCCGCCGCAGGCAGCCAGACCTTTGAAGTCGCGCAGACTCACACGTCCCTCGAGGATGTCGCTCATGTGCACGTCCACCGCCTCGAAGCCGGCGCGGTGGAAAGCGGCGGCCATCTCCACCTGCCCATTGACCCCCTGCTCGCGCAAGATGGCCACACGCGGCCGGGCCGTGGCCCGACGCACATACGGCGCGGCCACGTCCTCATTCGGATCGTAGCTTAGACGGGCATGCAGGCCGGGATCGCGGCCATCGCGCACTGCCGCGTACTCCTGGTCGGCGCAGGCCGGGTTGTCGCGCAGCCGTTGCATGCGCCATGAGGTCTCCCACCAAGCGGCGAGGAGGTCCGTGCGTGCCTCGTCTAGCACGGCTCTTCCCTCGCGCAGGATGCGGATGCGGTCCTTGCGGTTGAGTCGGCCGATGACGAAGAGCTCATCGCGCAGGCCCGCCTCGATGAACGCCTGCATCACGACGGCAGTGTCGGCGCGGCGCACCTGTAGCACAGCACCCAACTCCTCGTTGAACAGGATGCCGAACAGGCAACTAGTGTAGGGCTCGCGCGGATTAGGGGCATCCTCCACGTTTTGGCGGATGTCCTCGTGCAGGCGGTGGTAGCGCAACTCGTCGACGTCCACGTCGATGCCGGTGCGGCCGGCAAAGGCCATCTCGCATAGGGTGACGAACAGCCCGCCGTCCGAACGGTCGTGATAGGCGAGGATGCGGCCCTGAGCATTTAGCCGCTGGATCGTGGCGAAGAAGGCCTCGAGCCGTTCCGGCACGTCCACGTCCGGGCAGGTGTCGCCGAGCTCGCCGTAGACCTGGGCCAGCACGCTGCCGCCCAGGCGGTTTTTGCCCTCGCCCAAGTCGATGAGGATGAGGTCGGTCTCGCCGCAGTCGGTGCGTAGCTGCGGGGTCAGGGTTGCGCGCGCGTTTGGCGTGGGCGCGAAGGCCGAGACGATGAGCGACAGCGGCGCCACCACGCTCTTCTGCTTGTCCCCTTCCTGCCAGGTGGTGCGCATGGACATCGAGTCCTTGCCCACTGGGATGCTGATGCCAAGCCGTGGGCAAAGCTCCAGAGCCACGGCGCGCACCGTGTCGTAAAGGGCGGCGTCCTCGCCGGGGTAGCCGGCGGCCGCCATCCAGTTGGCCGACAGCCGAATGTCCGCCAGCCGCTCGATGCGCGCTGCGGCCAGGTTCATCACCGCCTCGGCCACCGCCATGCGGCCGGAAGCGGCCGGGCTGATTAGCGCCAGCGGCGTGCGCTCGCCTATGGCCATCGCCTCGCCGGCCTCGGTCGCATAGCCTAGGGTGGTGACCGCGCAGTCGGCCACCGGCATCTGCCAGGGGCCCACCATCTGGTCGCGCGCCGTATAGCCGCCCACGGTGCGGTCGCCGATGGTGATGAGGAAGGTCTTGGCGGCCACCGTGGGGTGACGCAGCACCCGATAGCACGCCTCCCGTAGATTTAACCCTTCGGCGGTGAAGGGACGCAGCTTTGGGCGCGCGTGCTGCACGTCCCGCGTCATCCTCGGCGGCTTGCCTAGCAACACCGCCATGTCCATGTCCACCGGCGTGTTGCCGAAATGGCGGTCGGTCACCACCAGCCGGCCGTCGTCGCTTGCCCGACCCACCACAGCGTAGGGGCAGCGCTCGCGCGCGCACAGGGTATGGAAGAGCGCCAGGCTCTCCGGGGCGATGGCGAGAACGTAGCGTTCCTGCGCCTCGTTGCACCAGATCTCGCGCGGGCTCATGCCAGGCTCCTCGCTGGGCACGTCTCTGAGCTCGAAGCGCGCGCCAAGCCCCGCGCCGTGTGCAAGTTCGGGGAGGGCGTTAGACAGCCCCCCTGCGCCAACGTCATGGATGGAGAGGATGGGGTTGTCCGCCCCCAGCTGCCAGCAGCGGTCGATGACCTCCTGGGCGCGGCGCTGGATCTCCGGGTTGCCGCGCTGCACCGAGTCAAAGTCCAGGGCCTCGGCATTGGCGCCCGCCGTGAGGCTGGAGGCGGCGCCGCCGCCTAGCCCGATCAGCAACCCCGGACCGCCGAGCTGGACGAACAGCGTGCCGGCTGGGAAGGTCTGCTTGTGGACATGGTCCTCGCGGATGTTGCCGATGCCACCGGCGAGCATGATCGGCTTGTGGTAGCCGCGCACCTGGCCGTCCGGCGTGACGAGCTCGAAGCTGCGGAAATAACCCGCCAGGTTGGGCCGCCCGAACTCATTGTTGAAGGCCGCCGCGCCGATGGGCGCCTCCAGCATGATAGTCAGCGCCGAGACGATGCGCCCCGGCCGGCCATAATCCGCCTCCCAAGGCTGCTCCCAGCCCGGAATGCGCAAGTGGGAGACGGAAAAGCCGGTCAGCCCCGCCTTCGGTTTGCCCCCCCGCCCCGTCGCCCCCTCGTCACGGATCTCGCCGCCGACGCCGGTCGCTGCGCCGGGGAAGGGCGAGATGGCAGTCGGGTGGTTGTGCGTCTCCACTTTCATGAGGATGTGGGTAGGCTCGTTGCGGAAGCGGTAGACCCCGTCCGCGCCAGGATAGAACCGGGCGATGTCATAGCCGGCAATGACGGCGGCGTTGTCGGAATAGGCTAAGAGCGTCTCCTCAGGCCGCTGGGCATGGGTGTGACGGATCATGTCGAACAGGCTCTGATCCTGAGGCACACCGTCGATCACCCAGGCAGCGTTGAAGATCTTGTGCCGGCAATGCTCGGAGTTGGCCTGGGCGAACATCATCAGCTCCACGTCCGTGGGGTTGCGCCCGGCGCGGCGGAAGTTGTCCAGCAGGTAGTCGATCTCATCCGGCGAGAGCGCAAGCCCCCACTCCGCGTTGGCCTGCTCCAGGGCCTTGCGGCCGCCATGCAGGATGTCCACCGTGGCCAGGGGCTGCGGCTCGATGTGCTGGAACAGCCGCACCGCCTCGCGCTCGTCGGCGAGCACGCTCTCGGTCATGCGGTCGTGGAGGTGGGGCAGCGCCGCATCGATGACTGCCTGCGGCAACCGCCGCCCGGACGCCCCAACGAGCCGCCAGGCCACCCCGCGTTCGATGCGGCGCACGGCGGCAAGGCCGCAGTTGCGAGCGATGTTCGTGGCCTTGGACGACCAAGGCGACACCGTGCCCAGGCGCGGTATCACCAGCAGGGCACGGGCCGCGGGCTCGTGCACCTCGGCATGCAGCAGCTCGGCCAGAAAATCGGCATCCGCCGCCGTCAGCGCCCCCTCCAGCTCGACGAAATAGCGGTAATCGGCCTCGGCCTGGCGCACCCCCAAGGGTCGCAGGGCCTGCAACAGTTTGGCGATGCGAAACTCGGACAGGGCGGGGGCGCCCCTCAGGTAGAGCAGCTCAGGCATGGGATCATCCAGCGACGGCAAGAGCATTAGATTCTAACCGACGCCACCTAACCGGCCCGGGTCCAGGGACCGGCTGAGTCCAACCGTTCGCGGCCGCATGGCAAGCGACGAGTATCTTCCGCCCCGGCGCAAGTCCCCAACAGACCCGTCCAAAGTGATCGAGGCCTAGAAGGAGGGCGTCTCCCTTAACGGCGTCGAAATCCGTTTCACCAACGGGCTGGATCCCCAGCCACACCCGCGCCCGGTGTTTGCCTTCCACCATCCCAAGCTGCTAAACGAATGGCTCGCTTGTCTTCCCTCCCCCGCAAGCGGGGAGGGGTCGGGGGAGATGGAAGGTTTACCCTAGAACAACTCCACTGGCCGGAAATGATCCGCGACCTCATCGCGGCCAATCTCGGTATCGAGCCAGACGGCTTCAAGTGCGCGCCGTTCTCCCAACACGGGGCGGGCTGGGCAAGGTACATGTCGACCGTATCGGCGATGCGCCACAATCCGGTCATCAAGGCCTTTGCC
>DAITOH010000120.1:0-4394 GCA_036834225.1 Thiobacillaceae bacterium
ATTTGACATAATATACATTGTACGTATATTGCGTATCGGACGCCTCGGTCCGGCATACGCAGTTCGTCTTGGCTGCGGCTTTACCTTATAGTTCGCGCCATGTTTGGCAAGACGAAAAGACGTGCCCAGGCCAGGCTGGTGCGTAAACCTCTGGCGCCCAAGGCGGCGGCATTGCTCAGGGAGGTCTGGTGGCTTATGGCCGTGGCCGTGGCCCTCTATCTGGGCATGATCCTGGTGACCTACACACCCCTGGATCCGGGCTGGTCGAAGTCGGCCGAGACCGATGCGATCCGCAATGCCGGTGGACGCTTCGGCGCCTGGCTGGCCGATCTGCTGCTCTATCTCTTCGGCCTGTCCGCCTACGCCCTCGTCGGTCTAGCCCTGTTCATGGTCTGGTGGGGCTATCGCCGCATCGGCAATCCGGACCGGGATCCGCATCATGGTCCTTTCCTCACCCTTATCGGTTTCCTGCTGTTCCTGGTCAGCAGCAGCGCCTTAGAATCCCTGCGCTTCCACGATCACGGCATCCACCTGCCCCTGACGGCCGGCGGCGCCCTGGGCGACGGACTGGCCGGGCTGCTGCACAGGGGCCTCGGTTTCGACGGCGGTACGGTGCTCCTATTGCTGGCCTGGGGTGTGGGCCTGAGCCTGTTCACGGGCCTGTCCTGGCTTAGCCTCAGTGAGCGCATCGGCCTGGGCCTGGAGCGACTGTTGGCCTGGGTCGCGGGCGCCTGGCATGCCTGGCAGGACCGCCTGGCCGGCCAGAAGGCCCTGAAGATCCGCGAGGAGGCCGTGCAGAAGGAACAGGCGCGCTTCCGGCAGGCGGCGCCCTTGCGCATCGAGACGCCGGCCCCGGAGGTCGTCCGTTCCGACCGTGCCGAACACGAGAAACAGCCCTTTTTGTTCAAGGACCTGCCGGGTGCCCAGATCCCGCCCTTGCGCCTGCTCGATGAACCGGCGAAGGCGGCGACCCTGGTGGACAACCTATCACTCGAGGCCACCTCGCGCCTCATTGAGCGCAAGCTGGCGGAATTCGGGGTCGAGGTCAGAGTGCTAGCCGCCTACCCCGGCCCGGTGATCACCCGCTACGAGGTGGAGCCCGCCTCGGGGGTCAAGGGCAGCCAGATCGTCAACTTGGCCAAGGATCTTGCCCGCTCTCTGTCGCTGGTGAGCATCCGTGTGGTGGAGACCATCCCCGGCAAGAGCTGCATGGGCCTGGAATTGCCTAACAGCCAGCGTCAGACGGTGCGACTGTCCGAGATCCTAGGGGCCAAGGTCTACAACGACATGGCCTCGCCGCTCACCCTGGCCCTGGGCAAGGACATTAGCGGCAACCCGGTGGTCGCCGACCTGACCAGGATGCCGCACGTACTGGTCGCAGGCGCCACCGGCTCGGGTAAATCGGTGGCCATCAACGCCATGATCCTGTCGCTGCTCTACAAGTCTACGCCCGAGGACGTGCGCCTGATCATGGTCGACCCCAAGATGCTGGAGCTCTCCGCCTATGAAGGCATCCCCCACTTGCTCGCGCCGGTGGTCACCGACATGAAGCTCGCCGCCTCGGCCCTGAACTGGTGTGTAGGCGAGATGGAGAAGCGGTACAAGCTGATGTCCGCCCTGGGCGTGCGCAACATCGCCGGGCTGAACCAGAAGATCCGCGACGCACGCAAGGCCGGGCAACCGCTCACCCACCCCTTTTCCCTCACCCCGGAGAATCCGGAGCGCCTCGAACCCCTGCCCTATATCGTCGTGCTCATAGACGAGCTGGCCGACCTGATGATGGTGGCCGGGAAGAAGGTCGAGGAGCTCATCGCCCGGCTGGCACAGAAGGCGCGCGCCTCCGGCATCCATCTGGTGCTCGCCACCCAGCGGCCGTCTGTGGATGTGATCACCGGCCTGATCAAGGCCAACATCCCCACCCGCATCGCCTTCCAGGTCGCCAGCCGCATCGACTCCCGCACCATCCTCGACCAGCAGGGGGCGGAATCCCTGCTCGGCCAGGGCGACATGCTCTACCTGCCGCCCGGCCACGGCTACCCCACGCGCGTGCACGGCGCCTTCGTCTCCGACGACGAGGTGCACCGGGTCACCGCCTGGCTCAAGGAACTGGGGCCGCCGCAATACAACGAGAGCGTCCTGGTCGAGGAGGCGGCGGAGGATAAGGAGGGAGTCGGGGTAGATGACGCCGAGTCCGACCCCCTGTACGACGAGGCGGTGGCCCTGGTGACACGTACCCGCAGGGCCTCCATCTCGGCGGTCCAACGCCATCTGCGCATCGGCTACAATCGTGCCGCCCGCCTGATCGAGGCCATGGAACGCGCCGGCTTAGTCTCTCCCATGCAAAGCAACGGCAATCGCGAAGTCCTCGCGCCCCGTCGCGACTGATGCGGTAACCCGAGATGAGATATACACTGTATTACATAGCGTTATTGTTTTTTGTTAATGCGTTTTCTCAGAAAGCGCTGGCCGACAGCCGCCTGCAGGAATTCATTTCCGGCACCCGCACCCTGAGCGCCCAGTTCACCCAAGTGGTCACCGACCGCACCGGGCGCAAAGTGCAAGAGAGTCAGGGCAACCTGCACCTGTCCCGCCCCGGCAAGTTCCGCTGGGTCTATGTCAAACCCTACAGCCAGGTGGTGGTTGGGGATGGAAGCCGGCTGTGGATCTACGATCAGGATCTCGCGCAGGTCACGGTGCGCAAGCTCGATCAGGCCCTGGGCGAGAGCCCGGCGGCGCTGCTCGCCGGCAGCAACGAGGTGGAAAAGCTCTTCGCCTTCCGCGATGCCGGCGAGGCGGACGGCCTGTCCTGGCTAGAAGCTACGCCGCGCAGCAAGGAAGGTAGTTTCGACCAGGTCAGGATGGGCTTCAGGGACGGGGATATCCTGGCCATGGAGGTCCGCGACAACTTCGGCCAGGTCACACAGCTGCGCTTCACGGGCATCCGCCGCAACCCCAGGCTGTCCGCCGACCTCTTCCGCTTCACCCCGCCTAAAGGGGTGGATGTGATCGGTGACAAATAGCCCCCCTTCAGACCCGCCTTCGTGACCGCGGACACCGGCGCCACCCAGGACCTCTTCGGAGACAGAGCGATCCCCGTCTCCCCTGCCCCGCTCGCCGAGCGGCTGCGCCCGCAGACGATCGACGAGGTCATCGGCCAGACCCATCTGCTCGGGCCGGGCAAGCCGCTGCGGCTCGCCTTCGACGCCGGGCGGCTGCACTCCATGATCCTGTGGGGGCCGCCCGGCGTGGGCAAGACCACCTTAGCGCGGCTCGCTGCCCGGCACTTCAACGCCGACTTTATCCAGATCTCGGCCGTTTTAGCCGGCGTGAAGGACATCCGCGAGGCGGTCGAGCGCGCCCGTGTCAACCGCCAGGCAGGCCGCGAGACCATCTTGTTCGTGGACGAGGTGCACCGCTTCAACAAGGCGCAGCAGGACGCATTCCTGCCGCATGTGGAGTCCGGCCTCCTCACCTTCATCGGCGCCACCACGGAGAACCCCTCCTTCGAGGTGGTGAGCGCCCTCCTCTCCCGCGCCCAGGTCTACGTCCTGCGGCCGCTCAATGAAGGCGAGCTCGCCGCCCTGCTCTCCCGCGCGCTCGACCGGGGCGGGCTCGCTCTCGTGCTTAACGACGCCGCCCGCGAGCTGCTCATCGCCTATGCCGACGGCGACGGCCGCCGGCTGTTGAACCTCCTGGAGCAGCTCGCCGTGGCCGCCCGCACCGCCGGCCATAGCGCGGTGGACGCCGCCTTCGCCGCCGAGGCTCTGGCCCCCGCACGCCGTCGCTTCGACAAGGGCGGCGAGGCCTTCTACGACCAGATCTCCGCCCTGCACAAGTCCGTGCGCGGCTCCGACCCCGACGCCTCGCTCTACTGGCTGGCGCGCATGCTGGACGGCGGCGCCGACCCCCTCTACCTTGCGCGCCGTATCTTGCGCATGGCCAGCGAGGACGTGGGCCTTGCCGACCCGCGCGCCCTCGCCATCGCCCTCGACGCCATGGCCACCTTCGAGCGGCTGGGTTCCCCCGAAGGCGAGCTGGCCCTGGCCGAGGCCGTGGTCTACCTCGCCTGCGCCCCCAAGAGCAACGCCGTCTACACCGCCTGGAACGCCGCCCGCGCCTTCGTGCAGCAGGACGGCTCGCGCGAGGTGCCGCTGCACCTCAGGAACGCCCCCACCCGGTTGATGCAGGCGCTCGGCTACGGCCGTGACTACCGCTACGCCCACGATGAACCGGAGGCCTACGCCCCCGGCGAGACCTACCTCCCAGACGGCATGCCCCCGGTCAGCTTCTACACCCCCACCCCCAGGGGCCTAGAGGCCAGGATTGCGGCGCGGCTTGCGCACCTGCGCGAACTCGATGCCCAGGCCGAGGTTGGGGAGAAGCAAACCGGCTAA
>DAITOH010000121.1:0-4377 GCA_036834225.1 Thiobacillaceae bacterium
CTAGAACGAATGAACCTGAAATAACGCCGCGTTATCGTAAGTCGCTTCGCAACTTTAACGGTAACGTCTGCAGCTAGCATGGACGATCGCATCGCGCTGGCCGTGAAGTGATCAGTCCCGGTTGAGGGTGATGGGCACGCGCCGGGCGCCGAACGCGGCCGCGAAGCGCTGGAAGCGCCCGGCAATGGGGGTATGGCAGGACGGGCAGCGGCCGTCTTCGGTCACGTGATACTCCAGAATCTCGTACCAGTCGCGTTTGATCAGCGCAGCGCCGCAGCTGGGGCAGTAGGTGGTGCCGCCGTCCGGGTCATGCACGTTGCCGGTGTAGACGTAATATAGCCCCGTCTCGCGCGCGATGCGGCGTGCACGGCTGAGAGTCGAGGCCGGGGTGGGCGGCAGGTCCCTGAGCTTCCAGTCCGGGTGGAAGGCGGTGAAATGCAGCGGCACGTCCGGCCCCAGCGCCTTAAGTACCCATTGCGAAAGCTGTCGGATCTCGGCGTCCGAGTCGTTGAGGGTGGGGATGAGCAGGGTGGTGATCTCGAACCAGACCCGGGTCTCGCGCTTCAGATAGACCAGGGTGTCGAGCACCGGCTGCAGCCGCCCACCGCAATACTTGATGTAGAACTCATCGGTGAAGCCCTTGAGGTCCACATTGGCGGCATCCATCGCGGCGAAGAACTCGCGCGCCGGCTCTGGATGGATGTAGCCGGCCGTAACGGCGACGTTCTCGACGCCCAGCTTGCGGCATTCGACGGCGGTATCAATGGCGTATTCGGCGAAGATCACCGGGTCGTTGTAGGTGTAGGCCACGCTCTTGCAGCCCAGCTTCGCCGCCGTGCGGGCGATCTCGGCTGGGCTTGCGGCATCGGCCAGGGTGTCGGCCTCGCGGCTTTTGGAGATGTCCCAGTTCTGGCAGAACTTGCAGGCCAGGTTGCAACCGGCGGTGCCGAAGGAGAACACCGAGGTGCCCGGATAGAAGTGGTTGAGGGGTTTCTTTTCGATGGGGTCGACGCAAAATCCGGAGCTGCGTCCATAGGTGGTGAGCACCATGCGGCCGTTTTCCATCTTGCGCACGAAGCATAGCCCCCGCTGGCCCTCGTGCAGCCGGCAATCGCGCGGACAAAGGTCGCACTGGATGCGGCCGTCCGGAAGAAGATGCCACCAGCGCGCCGGGTGGCTGGTCTCAGGTGTCCGCATGTTCATCCTCCGTGTACTTCTCCACCGTATAGCGGTACAGCCGCACGGCGTCATCCCAGAAATCGGCGGGCAGTCCGGCCTTGCGCTTGAGCTGGGCCATGAACGCGCGCGGCTTAGGCAGCTGTTGCCAGACCTGCGGCAGGAAGGTGGCGCGATGGCGGCCGTATTCGAGGATCACCCCATCGATGCCGGGGCGCAGCTTGTCCAGGGCGTCGTTCTCGTCGATGCAGGCGATCGGCTCCGCCTGGGACAGCACCGATACCTCGATGCGCGTATCGTCCAGCTCCGAACGGCTCAACGGCGGAAAGCGCGGGTCGGCGAAGGCGGCCATGCGGGCGTTTTCGACCACGTCTTCTTCCAGGCTGCGGCGGGCCTCAAGTGAGCCGATGCAGCCGCGCAGTTCGCCATTGCGGGTGAGGGTGACGAACACCGCTGCGGGTGCCTTAAGCCAGTCCGGCCGGGGAGGGTCATCCGCAGCCTCACCCAGGGCCCGGGCAATGCTCGCGCGCGCGAGCCGGGTGAGCACGCGGCCGCGCTCAGTGGACATGCGCCGCCTCGGTCAGGGCAAAGGCAGCGTAGCCTACCACCCGGCGCTTGTCCCCCGCCGTGTCGCCCGAATTGCGCAGGTCAAGCAGGTGGGGGGTGAGGTGATGCCGCCGCGCCGCCAGCATCAGGCCGTTGATGGGATGCGCACCGCAGGCCTGCTCGCCGACCAGATCGCTGCGCAGGTCCATGATCGCCTGCACCGTGGTCTGGTCGCTGTGCCGCGCCTGGTCATAGGGCAGATAATGCGACAGGTCGGAACTCACCACGATCAGGGTCTCGTCGCCACCCCAGGTGAGTTCCAAGGCCTCGGCCACCTGTTCCGGGGTCGCGCCGCCCACGGCCAAGGGCACGAGGACGAAGTCGTCGAGCATGGTCTGCAGGAAGGGCAGGTGCACCTCCAGGGAATGTTCCCAGGCATGCGCCGCCTCGTTGACTTCGACCTGGGGCAATTGCAACAGTCGGGCCATGGCCGGTTCGTCGAGGGGCACGACGCCCAGAGGGGTCTCGAAGGCATCCGCGGCGGGCAGGGCCAGTCCCTGTACCCAGACCCGGTGCACCGGTCCCAGCAGCACCACTCGGCGGATGACCTCGCGCAAGTCCTTGAGCAGCACATAGGCCGAGGCGGCCACCGGCCCGGAATAGATGTAACCCGCATGCGGCACGATGAGCGCCTTGGGGCGCAGTGGCGCCGGCCGGGTCGCCTTTAGCATCCGCTTGATGTCCGCAGCAAGGCTGCGTCGATCTCCCGGATAGAATATCCCGGCCACCGCGGCCGGTCTGATCGTCGTGGTCATAGGGCCTACCGCTGAATGTACAGGGTGTCTGATTAGAATGTAGGGCAAGTTACCGAGATTACAAATCATGCCCAGTCATGCACCCCGTCATGTTGCGCTCCTCCCCGCTGCCGGCGTCGGCGCCCGCATGGGGGTAAAGACGCCCAAGCAGTATCTCCCCATCCATGGCCGGCCGATGCTTTGGCATGCCCTGCAGGTGTTCGAGCGCCATCCGCAGATCGGGCGGATTTGTGTCGTGGTCTCGCCTGAGGACGGCTGGTGGTCGGGCCATGACTGGAGCGGCTTGCGCAAGCTCGCCGTGTTGCGCTGCGGCGGGGCGACCCGGGCGCAGAGCGTGTTAAACGGTCTGCGGGCTATGCAGGGCGAGGTGATGGCGGACGACTGGGTGCTGGTGCACGACGCCGCCCGGCCCTGTCTGACCACGGCCTTGCTCGACAGGCTGCTGGCCGCGCTGACCGATGATCCGGTGGGGGGCCTACTCGCGGTGCCGGTGGCCGATACCCTGAAGCGTGCGAGGACCGATGGGCGCATCGCCGCGACCGTACCACGCGCCGCCATCTGGGCGGCCCAGACGCCACAGATGTTCCGCTACGGCCTCCTGCTGCAGGCCCTGGAAGGGGCCGGCCCTGACGTCACCGACGAGGCCTCCGCGGTAGAAGCGTTGGGATTGGCCCCCAGACTGGTGGAGAGCGACCGCAGCAATCTCAAGGTCACGTTTCCGGACGACCTCGAGGTGGCGGCCTGGCGGCTGGGCCGGGCGGCCGAGTGACTGGTCCATGACCGCGATTCCCAGCAAGCTGGCCGCATGACCCCTGAGGATGAACATTTCATGCGTCTGGCCTTAGCGCAGGCACGGCTTGCCCAGGCGGCGGGCGAGGTGCCGGTGGGGGCGGTGGTGGTGCGCGACGGCGAGGTCATCGGCGCGGGCTGGAACCGTCCTATTACCGACCATGACCCCACCGCCCACGCCGAGATCGTGGCGCTGCGCGAGGCCGCCCGGCGTCTGGGCAATTACAGGCTGCCGGGCTGCAGCCTCTACGTTACCCTGGAGCCTTGCGCCATGTGCACCGGCGCCATCTTCCACGCCCGCATCGCGCGCGTGGTCTACGGCGCATCCGATCCCAAGACCGGGGTGGCCGGCAGCGTGCTCGATCTGTACGCCGAGCCGCGTCTCAACCACCACACCAGCATCGAGGGCGGGGTGCTGGCGCAGGCGTGCGGTGAGCTGCTGCGTGCCTTCTTCGCGGCGCGCCGTAGGAGGGGAGAGCTTGAAGATCGAGATCAACCTCAAATATCAGACCCTGACGCTATTTGACGACGCAGGACGCATCGAGCGCATCTATCCCGTGTCCACGGCCGCCAACGGCCCCGGGGAACAGGCGGGCAGCCTGTGCACCCCGCGCGGCCGGCATATCGTCCGCGCCAAGATTGGCGCTGGCCAGCCTCTGGGGGCGGTCTTCCGGGGACGTCGGCCGACGGGCGAGTGCTACACCCCTGAGCTAGCTGCGGCCGAGCCGGGGCGCGACTGGATCCTGACCCGCATCCTGTGGCTGTCCGGCAGGGAGATCGGCTTTAATCGCCTGGGGAACTGCGACACCATGCGCCGCTACATCTACATCCATGGCACGCCGGATGAGCAGTTCGAACAAGCACCCCGCTCGCACGGCTGCATCCGCATGCGCAACGCCGACGTGGCGGAGCTGTTCGAGCGCATACCGCCCGGCACTGAGGTGGAGATCCTGGAGGGGTGATTTAAGCCGTTCACCGGCTGCTTAAGGCGGCGGCCCGAGGTAGCCGCCATTTGCGCGCCTCTCTAAGCGCGATGAGGGCCATGGCGAAG
>DAITOH010000122.1:0-4346 GCA_036834225.1 Thiobacillaceae bacterium
CGTATCCCGCCGTGGCGGGACTTGCGGCAGGATCAGAGGCGCCCGAACCAGACGTCAACCCTGGGGAACGACGCGGTCTTGCCCGTCCCGGCCCCGGCAAACGGCAAGTCGTGCCGGCAAAAATTGCCGGCCCCGACAGGCTCCACTTCAGCCGCGTTCGACCCGGTTTCGTCCGCCGGTCTTGGCACGGTACAACGCGGCGTCGGCGCGGGCGATGACGCCCTCCCGATCCTCACCCGGTGCGAGCTGGACGACACCGGCGCTGAAGGTGATCAGCACACGCTGGTTCTTGTGCATGAAGAACTGCCGCGTCAGCTGGCGCTGCAGCCGCTGTATGACCTTCTCCGCCTCATCCAAGCCGGTGTTGGGCATGAGGATCAGGAATTCCTCCCCGCCGTAACGGGCCAGGGAGTCGGTCGGGCGCAGCAGCTGGCGGACCACCTGGGCGAGATGCACCAGGGCCCGATCGCCCGCCTGATGGCCGAGACTGTCGTTGAGACGCTTGAAGTGGTCGATGTCGAGCAGGGCGACGGCCATTGGGGTAGACAGCCTTGCCACCCGCGCGAGCTCGCGCTCGAAGGCCTCTTCCATCCCCCGCCGGTTCAGGGCGCCGGTAAGCTGGTCATGCCGGATCATGGCCGAGGCCTCCTCCAACTTCTTTTCCAGCGCCTGGATGCGACGATCGGCCTCCTCGACCTGGCTGCGGGCCTCGACCAAGTCCGCATGGGTGCGTCGCATGGCCTCCCGCATGCAACCCATGTCCGCGTTCAGGCTGTCGATGACCGCCCCCAGCTCATTGATATCCTCGGCCCTGGAGATGCGTTCGCTGTACTCCTGGAGACGGTCATGGTACTCGCCGGTGCTGCTGGACAGCTCGCCCACCCGGTCGATGAAGGTCGAGATCAGCAGCTTGAGCTTGTGCTTGGCCTCCTGCAGGCTGTCCCGGATCTGGCCCTGGCGGGCGATGACTTCCTGCAGACTGCGCTGCGCCTCGTGCAAGACGTGGTAGTTGAGTCGCTCGCGCAGGAGGACGCCCACGGTGTGCAGTTGTCCCTGCAGCCAGGCGTCGTCCACCACCAGAGCCGACATGTTGTTGAACAAGGTCTCCAACAGCCGCTGAAAGCCGGACAGCAGCTCGTGATCGTCTTCGGCCCGCACCAGGATCTCCCGCCACAAGGCGGTCATGCTGGTGATGGCCTCTGCAGGCGCGGCGGCATCGGACGCGAAATGGCCGGCAAGCTCACGGGCACGGTCGGCCAGATCCGGCCAGCGGTCCTGTAACCCGAGGGCCAGTTGCTCCAGACCCTCCGCCAGCGGCAGGGTCAGATCGACCACGGGCTTGAGCGACTCTGGCTGCTGCGCGGTTTCAGCCTCGCCGTCCGACTGGGAGGGACGCGGCAAGTCCTGCCCAGCCATACCCGCGGCACCCGCCGACTCCCCCCAGGATTTGGCCAGATTGGCGATCTTGATGGCCAGTTGATCGGGCTGGGCACCGAAATTGATGATGACCCGTTCCAGCATCTCCCGCTTGCGGGCCTGGGTGAGCCCGGGTTGGTAGCTGTCCCACTGTCGAATCAGCGCTCTTAGGGTGTTGGGCCAATCGGCCGCGGCCGCTTCCCTGCCCTCGACCTCGGCATAGGCTCGGCTGAAGTTCTCCGGCGTGGGCGGTTGCCTGCGGCTGGCGAGCCGCCGGATCGCCTCGCGCGCGATGTCGCCGGGTTGGGTCGGACGTTCCATAATCACTGGGGTAAAGTGGGTGAGAATTCTAATGGCATTGCGCTGTCGTTAACGTCATGAACCAGTTTTTCTTGAGGTGCTGTTTGCTGCTATCCCTCGCTGCAGGCTCAGCCCACGCGCAGGACGGACCGCAGCAGGCGTGGTCGGAACTGCGACTGCGGGCGGAGCGTTACCTGCATGAGCTGGTCACGCGCGACGATGCGGCGATCCGGGCGCAGGTCGAGATCGGCGCAATCGATCCCCGCCTGCGCCTGGCTCAATGTGCTCGACCCGTGATGTTCCTGCCGGCGGGTGCGCGCCTCTACGGCAACGGCAGCTTGGGCGTGCGCTGCGAGGACACACCGGAGCCGTGGAGCCTGTACCTGACCTACCGCATTTCTCTTAAGGGGCCGGCGCTGGTGACCCGGTGGCCTCTGGCGGCCGGACAGGCGATCCAGGCCGGCGACCTGGAGTTGAGGGAGATTGCCTACGATGCGCCACCGGGCGACTATCTGCGCGATACGGCACTCCTGGAGGGGGCGATCACTGCGCGCCCGATCCCAGCCGGTCAACCCCTGACCGTAGATCGGCTCGTGCGCAGTCAGACTGTACGCGCCGGACAACGCGTCAAGTTATGGCTGAACGGGAGCGGATTCCAGATCACCCAGGAAGGCGTGGCCCTCAATGGCGCGAAGGCGGGAGAGACGGTGCGCGTGCGCACCGATTCCGGCAAGCTCGTACAAGGCCAGGCGACCGCGGATGGACGCGTCCTGGTCAGACCTTAAGTACCAGGGTGCGGGAACCGTTAATACTCCATACAACAGTCATGGGGGTGTGCAATGAAAATCGACAACACCTTGAAGAATGTCGCCGGCGTGCAGCCCAAATCGAGAGCGGGCAAGGGCAAGACGAGCGATGCCGGCAAAGCCCAGGCTAAGGTGCAGGACAACGTCGACCTCACCTCCCAAGCCAGCCTGATGCGCTCGCTGGAGCCCTCACTGGCCGACCTGCCGGACACCGACATCGGCAAGGTCGAGGAGGTGCGACAGGCCATCGCCGAAGGCCGCTTCAAGGTCGACGAGGAGGTTGTGGCCGAAAAGCTGGTGGAAGACACCATGGAAGACCTGCATCACGCCAGCAAACACGCATGAGCGCGTTGCACGAGCGGCTCGATGCCCTCTCCGGGCTGCTGCGCCGACTGTTGGAGACCATCACCCAGGAAGGCGAGGTCCTGCAAAGGGGCGATGCCGAGGCCCTGCCTGAGCTGACGGCGGCGAAAGAACAACGTGCCAGGGCACTCGCTTCGGCCTGGACAGCGCTGACCGATGAGTTGAACCTGTCCCCTCCCGTCACGCGCCAGGCGATCGAACAGGCACTCGACAGGCGGCCCGAACCGGGATTGGCCCAAGCCTGGTCGATGATCGTCGGGCTGATCGATGAGACGCAGCGGCTGAATCGCCTCAATGGCCGTCTGATCGAGGAACAGCTCAGGCGTACCCAGAGTGCACTGGACATCCTGCAAGCGGCCGCCAGCCAGCAGGCACTCTATGGGGCAGACGGGCACAGCGTTGAACTCTTGTCCCCCAAGCGAAGCATAGACGAGGCATGACATGCAGCAATTGAGTCTCAAGGTCGAAGGCATGACTTGCATGGGCTGCGTGAACAGCGTCAAGCGCCTGCTCACCGCCCTGGACGGTGTGGAGGAGGTGGATGTCGACCTGTCACAGGGACGGGTTCAGGTCAGCTACGATCCCACCCGCGTCCAACCCGAGGCCATGCAGCTTGCCATCGAGGGGGGCGGCTACAGGGTCGTAGTGCCTTAGAGCGGGACTATCCCGGCCACACCGCCCGCGGGCACCGGGCCATACCGTGGCATCGCCGCCCCCCATGGAGGCCGGATCGCTCACGAATTAAACCGGCGCAGGGCTTTTTCCACCAGGCCCATGCTCACCCCGACGCAGTAGACCCGATCCTCGTAATGGAAGCGGTAGCCATCCACTACCCGGCGAAGCCTCTCGGCCAGACGTAGGCCCACGTCGATGCCGCAGTCGAGGAACAAGACGCCGAACTCGTCGCCCCCAGCCTGGCGAGGATGTCCGTGCTGCGCAATGCCTGCGTGAGTTGGGCCGAAAGTTGCCTGAGCAGATCATCCCCCGCCTTGTGGCCGCTGGTGTCGTTCACCACCTTGAACTGATCCAGGTCCATGAACACCAGCGTATGTCGCCGCCCTTCCTCGATGGCCGACCTCAGGGCCTAGTCGACCGAACTCGGCCCGATTGGCCAGTCCGGCCAGGGGGTCGTGACTGGCTTGCCAGCTGAGCTTGGCTGTGGCTTCCTGGATACGGCTTTGCAGGGTGTCGTAGAAACCCCGCAATTCCTCCGCCATCCGGGTGATCCCCTGCTTCAGTACGGTGAACTTGCCGCCCAGCTCGCCCCCCAGCCTGACCTGCAGATTGCCCTGGCCGATCTTCTCCACGGCCTGGGCCAGCAGTCCGATGGCGCGGACGATGTCCCGCCTAAGGCGCAAGGCCATCAGGATGGCTGCCGCCAGAACGGCGCTGGTGAGGAGGAGACTGTTGAGCAGGATCTGTCGCTGTCTTGCCCGGGTCGGTTCCAGGGAGATGCCCAGG
>DAITOH010000123.1:0-4346 GCA_036834225.1 Thiobacillaceae bacterium
GTGCCCGCGCATAGGGCAGGCCGCAGACATAGTCCATCTCGGGTGTGGTGAGGGGAATGGGCGGCGGATTGAGCCAGACGTCGCGATCAAACGTGCCCCTGCACCATGGCGCGGGCATTGCCGGGGTTGGATTCCAGATGGAAGATGCGCGAGGCATGGGCGTAGAGCGCCGGGTTCTTCTCCACCTGTTCTCGATGCCGCCGATGACCACGGGCACGTCGCAGGCATCCTAGCCCAGGACCTCCATCTCCGCCTGTGTCATGGGCAGAAACGGCGCCACGCCGAAGCGATTCGCCCAATAGGGGCGATAGGCGTATAGCGGGGTTTGCGGTTAAGCTTGGGTCACGGACAGGTTGGCGGACACGAAATAATAGGACCGCACCCACCGTGAAAAAGTGCCGGCCGGGCCGGGTCAGGTCCGGCCCTGCAGGTAGTGCGTGGCGGCGGTGACCAGGACGTGGATTTCCAGGGCCGACAGTTCCGGATAGCGCTGCCGCAGGATGCTGGCGGCGGTCGCTTCCGGCGTCTCGCCCTTACCCAGGCTGGGCGCGATCAAGGCGCAGGCCTCGGTGAAGACCTCGCGCACCTTGTGATGCACACGCCGCTCGGTCGCGCCGGCGGCGCTGTGGGTAGTTGTGGTGACTGACATCGTGAGCGTTCCCGGCTGCAAAACCCGGCATTGTATCCTGCTCGCACGGCGAGGCAACGACAGCCCGGCGCCGCGATCGATGTACGCGATGGGGATAAAGGATCGAAGCCGCCTGCCGTTATTGCCGGCAATTCCACCCGAGCGTAGCATCCCCCTATGCCCCTGCCCCTGGAACGCGACCAGATCCAGCAGCTGACCGAAGAGCTGGAGGTGATCATCGCGGCGCATCTGGCCTGGTTCAAGCAGCTCAACCGCGCCCTGGTCTGCGGCTCCGACCTGCCCCAGGGTGACATCCACCCCGAGGCCCACCTGCGCTCGCCTTTCGGCCTCTGGTACTACACCCGCGAACCGCATCCGCTGACCGAATACGCCATCTTCCAGGAACTGGGCGCCATCCAGCAGGCCATGCACGCTGCCGCCCGCCTTGCCCTGCTTGAGGTGGCCGAAGGCAGGCGGCCCGCGCCGGAGCTCTACGACCAGTGCATCGATCTGTCGCTGCGGCTCAACACGCGGCTGCGCAATCTGCAGCTCGACATCATCGGCGAGCTGCTCACCACCGACCCGCTGACCGGCTGCTCCAGCCGGCGGGGCATGCTGGGGCGGCTGCGCGAGGAACAGGAGCGCGCGCAGCGCATCCAGCGCCCCTGCTGCCTCTGCCTGATGGATTTCGACCGCTTCAAGCGCATCAACGACGAACTGGGCCACCCCGCCGGCGATGCCGTGCTGCGGCAGGGCATGCGCTTCGCCGCCGGCGTGCTGCGCAAATACGACTCCATCTACCGCTACGGCGGCGAGGAGTTCCTCATCTGTCTGCCTGGGACGCCGCTCAAGGACGCCGCGCAGGTAGTGGAACGCATCCGCCAGGGCCTGGCCCAACTGCCCATCCGTCTGCCCGGCGGTCGGGTGATCAATGTCTCCGCCTCCTTCGGCCTGGCCGAGATGCATCCGCAGAGACCGGTGGAAGAGGCCATCGCCAACGCCGACCTGGCCCTGATCCGGGCCAAGGACAACGGCCGCAACCGGGTGGAGATCTGGAGGGGGTGAGGGGTGAGGGGTGGTTATATACTCCGCTTACCGCTTACCGATCACCGTTCACCCCCTTGGACCTGTATCCGCTACTGCGTCCCCTCCTTTTCCGGCTCGACCCGGAGACTGCGCACAACCTGACCATTGCCGGCATGGCCCGGCTACACGCGCTGGGGCTGCTGCAACCCTTCCTGCCCGAGGTGCCGCCGCTGCCGGTGCGGGTGATGGGCCTTAACTTTCCCAACCCCGTGGGCCTGGCCGCTGGGCTAGACAAGAACGGCGAGGCCATCGATGCCTGGGCGGCGCTAGGTTTCGGCTTCATCGAGGTGGGCGCGGTGACGCCGCGGCCGCAGCCAGGCAACCCGAAGCCGCGCATCTTCCGCCTCCCATCGGCACAAGCGATCATCAACCGAATGGGCTTCAACAACCTCGGTGTTGACCGGTTGCTAGCCAACCTGGAGCGATGCGCTTACAAAGGCGTCCTGGGGGTAAACCTGGGCAAGAACTTCGACACGCCCATCGAACGTGCGGCGGACGACTACCTGATCTGTCTGGACAAGCTCTACACCCGCGCCAGTTTCGTCACCCTCAACATCTCCTCACCCAATACCCAAAACCTGCGTAGCCTACAGGGCACGCAGGAGCTGGACGATCTGCTCGGTCGCATCAAGGACGCCCAGCAGCGGCTCGCCGACCGGCATGGCAAGTACACTCCGGTGGCGGTGAAGGTGGCGCCGGACCTGGATGACGCGCAGATCCCTGCCATGGCTGACCTCTTCCGCCGGCATCGGCTGGACGCGGTGATCGCCACCAACACCACGGTCTCGCGCCCGGGTGTGGAGGGACTGCCGCACGCCGATGAGGCTGGGGGGCTTTCGGGCGCCCCACTCAAGGCTGCCTCCACCCGAGTCCTGGCGGCCTTTCACGCCGCTCTCGGCGGCGAGATCCCCTTGATCGGCGTAGGCGGCATCTTGAGCGGCGCGGACGCCCGCGACAAGATCGCTGCCGGGGCCAGCCTGGTGCAACTCTATACCGGCCTCATCTATCGCGGACCCCAACTGGTGCGCGAGGTCGTGGAGGCCCTGCGCCAGACCCGCTCAACGTAAGCGTCGCGTTGCGATTTCCATCTTCAGGAGGCGACATGCGCGTCGGTATCCCGAAGGGGGTCAAGGAGCAGGAACACCGGCTGGCCGCCACGCCAGCGGGTGTGGCGGAGCTCACCTGCTTTGGCCACGAGGTCCTGGTTTAAAGTGGCGCTGGTTAGGCCATCGGCATCCCGATACCGCCTACCAAGCCGCCGGTGCCCGCATCGGTCCTGATGTGGCATCGGTTTATGAAGCCGACCTGATCTTCAAGGTAAAGGAGCCGCAGCCGGCAGAGCTGCCCCTGTTGCGCAATGGGCAGATCCTGTTCTGCTACCTGCACCTGGCCGCCGATCCCCGGCTCGCCCAGGCACTGTTGGAGAGGGGTGTGACCGCCATCGGCTTCGAGACCGTGGAGGACGGCCGCGGCCGCACCCCGCTGCTGGCCCCCATGTCCCAGATCGCCGACCGCATGGCCATCCAGGCCGGCATGCAGGCCCTAAAGATGCGTAACGGTGGCCGCGGCGTGCTGCTCTCCGGCGTGCCCGGCGTACCCCCCGCGTGGGTGGCGGTGATCGGCGGCGGCCAGGTCGGGGCGAACGCCGCCCGCGTGGCCATCGGCCTGGGGGCGGACGTCACCCTTGCTAGAGCGCAACCTGGACAAGCTGCAGCACTACGACGACCTCTATGGCGGGCGGCTGAAGACGCGCTTGTCGAACCTGACCAATGTCGAGAATGTCTGGCGAAGCCGATCTGGTGGTCGGCACCATCTATGTGCACGGCCGCCGCCCGCCCAAGCTGATCAGCCGCGAGCTGCTCAAACGCATGCCCGACGGCGCCGCCCTGGTCGACGTGTCGGTAGATCAGGGCGGCATCGCCAAGACCTCCCGCCTGATCACCCACAGCGAGCCGTTCTACGTCAAGGAGGGATGGTGTACTACTGCGTGCCCAACATGCCGGGGGCCGTGGCCCGCACCAGCACGCTCGCCCTGGCGGAGGCCACGCTGCCCTATCTGCTGCGCCTGGCGGCCGGCCCCCGCGCCGCCTTCTTTGCCGACAGCGGCTTCGCCTACGGCCTGAATCTGGCCGGCGGCCGGGTCATCCATCCCGGCCTGGCACAGGATCTTGGGCTAGAGGCGGCCGACTGGCGCCAGGTCCTGCCCTGAAATACCGACAAGCCTGATCGGGTATAATCCCGCTGCCGTTCGCCAGCGGCCCTTCCCACCCTCGCACTACAAGGAGCATACAGACATGAGCGAACCCGTCGTCGCCGGCAAGACCCCCCTCGAGGCCCAGCTTGAGCCCGGCGTGGAATACTGGTGGTGCGCCTGCGGCCGGTCCAAGACCCAACCCTTCTGCGACGGCTCCCACGCTGGCACCGGCATCGAGCCCATCGCCTTCAAGGTCGAGGAGAAGGGCAGCTACTGGCTGTGCGCCTGCAAGCACACGGCCAACCCACCCTTCTGCGACGGGGCGCACGAGCTGCTGGACTAAGGGCGCAGCGCCGCGGCGCATCATGCCCTATGCCCTCCTGGCCAATCTCGTCCTGTTTATACACCTCGCCTTCATCCTCTTCGTTGCCCTGGGCG